>NZ_CAUGIN010000008.1:0-107323 GCF_959599685.1 Lachnoclostridium phocaeense | reverse complement strand
TCATGCGAGTCACATCTGCCCCTGATTTGGACTATCTATTTCCCGACAGCCCCTTCTCTTTGTGAGAAAAACTTATGAGAAAAACTATTTGCCGTAATAGCATTTGAGATAGATTTCTTTCATTTCCTTCATCAGCGGATATCTTGGGTTAGCGCCTGTACACTGATCATTGAAGGCCTGCTCTGTCATCTCATCCAGAGTATCCAGGAAGTACTTCTCGTCGATGCCATATTCCTTGATCGATTTCTTGATACCGATCTTCTCTTTCAGTTCTTCCAGTTTTGCTATGAAATTCTCAAATACTTCCTTGTCTGTGTTGCCCTTGCATCCAGCATAGCGTCCAAGCTCTGCATAGTCTGCCAGTGCATGCGGATACTGATACTGTGAGAATGTTCCCATTCTTGTCGGAACCTCTTCTGCATTGTACCGCATAATCTCTGTCAGGAGCACTGCGTTTGCAATACCGTGCGGCAGGTGATGGAATGCACCCAGCTTGTGAGCCATGGAATGGTTCAGTCCAAGGAACGCGTTTGCGAAGGCCATACCAGCCATGCAGGAGGCGTTGCCCATGATCTCACGTGCCTTAGGATCTTTTGCACCGTTCTCATATGCAGATGGCAGATTTTCAAATACCATCTTCACCGCTTTCATGGAAAGACCCTTTGTAAAGTCAGTAGCCATGATGGATACGAAGGACTCGATAGCGTGTGTCATAACGTCGATACCGGATGCGCTTGTCAGTCCCTTAGGCTGAGTCATCATATTGTCCACGTCTACGATTGCCATGTCTGGCAGCAGCTCGTAGTCAGCGATAGGCCATTTTACGCCTGTCGTAGCATCTGTGATGATGGCGAAAGGTGTCACCTCAGAACCTGTACCGGAAGATGTTGGGATTGCTACAAAATAAGCTTTCTCGCCCATCTTCGGGAAGGTAAATACTCTCTTACGGATATCCATGAAATCCATAGCCATATCTGCGAAATCTGCTTCCGGATGCTCGTACATTACCCACATGATCTTTCCGGCATCCATTGCTGAGCCGCCACCCAGTGCGATGATCGTGTCAGGCTCGAATGCTCTCATCTGCTCTACACCTTTCTGTGCGCACTGCAGAGTCGGGTCCGGAGCAACCTCGTAGAAGCATGTATGCTTAATACCCATCTGGTCC
The DNA here is from genome assembly GCF_959599685.1 of Lachnoclostridium phocaeense. Taxonomy (NCBI): domain Bacteria; kingdom Bacillati; phylum Bacillota; class Clostridia; order Lachnospirales; family Lachnospiraceae; genus Lachnoclostridium; species Lachnoclostridium phocaeense. Next base: position 106,155 of record NZ_CAUGIN010000008.1, on the reverse strand, counting down.
AGCTTCTCCTCGATCGGTTTCACGTAGCCGTTCTGATACAGGAAGGAGTCTGTTACGATAAATGCTTTCTTCTTGTGCATAACTGTTCCCAGCTCATCCAGAGCAACCGGCATGCAGCCTTTCTTAAAGTAAATCTTTTCTGGTGTTCTGAACCAAAGCATATTCTCTCTCCTCTCGGCTACTGTCTTAATGTTGATCAGATGTTTTACTCCTACGTTCTCTGATACGGAGTTTCCGCCCCAGGAACCGCATCCAAGAGTAAGGGAAGGTGCAAGTTTGAAGTTGTAAAGATCACCGATTCCACCCTGAGAGGAAGGTGTGTTGATAAGGATACGGCAGGTCTTCATCGCTGCTGAGTGTTTTGCTATCTTCTCTGTCTCAGAAGGATCGATGTAGAGAGCTGATGTATGTCCATATCCGCCGTCAGCAACCAGCTTCTCAGCTTTCTCGAGCGCCTCGTCAAATGTCTTTGCCTTGTACATGGCAAGTACAGGTGACAGTTTCTCATGTGCAAACTCTTCGGAGATGTCTACAGACTCAACCTCGCCGATCAGAATCTTTGTATTTGCAGGAACTTTCACTCCAGCCATCTCTGCGATCTTCACGGCTGACATTCCGGGGATCTTGTTGTTCAGCTTGCCGTCGATGATGATGGTCTTGCGCACCTTGTCAAGCTCCTCGCCTGGTTTCAGGAAGTAGCATCCGCGGTAAGCGAACTCCTTCTTCACTTCCTCGTAAACGCTCTCCAGAACGGTCACAGACTGCTCGGATGCACAGATCATACCATTGTCGAATGTCTTGGAATGGATGATGGAGTTAACTGCGTTCTTGATATCTGCTGTATCGTCAATGATAACAGGTGTATTTCCAGGTCCAACACCTACGGCAGGTTTCCCGGAGGAGTACGCTGATTTAACCATTCCGGGGCCGCCCGTCGCGAGGATCAGGTCAGAGTCTTTCATAACTGTTGTGGTCAGTTCCAGTGAAGGAGCATCGATCCATCCGATGATTCCCTCAGGTGCTCCTGCCTTTACAGCGGCATCCAGAACAACCTTTGCAGCCTCGATCGTACATTTCTTTGCAGCCGGATGCGGGCTGATGATGATCGCGTTTCTTGTCTTCAGACAAATCAGTGTCTTAAAGATTGCTGTAGAAGTCGGGTTTGTAGTCGGAATAACGGCCGCTACCAGTCCTACAGGCTCAGCAATCTTCTTGATGCCGTAAGCCTTGTCTTCCTCAAACACGCCGCAGGTCTTTGTATGCTTGTATGCGTTGTATGTATACTCAGCCGCGTAATGGTTCTTGATGACCTTGTCCTCTACAAGGCCTCGCCCTGTCTCCTCCACTGCCATCTTTGCGAGAGGGATACGCATCTTGTTGGCCGCCATAGCTGCCTCAAAGAAGATCTTGTCTACCTGCTCCTGTGTGTAGGTTGCGAATACTTTCTGGGCCTCTCTCATTGCCTTCATCTTTGCTTCGAGAGCTTCCACGCTGTCAATAAATGTTGGTACCACCGCTTCTTCTTTCTTTTTCGCCATTTTGGTTTCCTCCGTAAATAGTTTTTCGTTGTTTTTCTTCAACCTGGGTTAAGTATACTTGATTGTTAAATATTTGTCAATAACTTTTTGATATTTTTTTAACAAATATTTATTTTTATCTTCTCTCTAATTATTCTTTTTTCCAGCCAACCTCCTTTGCAAATTTTTCTTTTGAATTTTTAAGTGAGCATATTCTATCATATTTTTCTTGATTTGTAACTATTATTTTGAAAAGTATATTATTTAACAATTAATTAACTGTCAATAGTTATCTCTTTCACATACTTTGACACAATAATAACATGTTTTGATAATCAAAAAAACGGACAGCATTTCTGCTGTCCGCCTTTACCTCATATATATAGATTTCTCTCTGATATGCAGGAAACTCTTATACAAGCTCGATAAGAACTTCCATGGCAGCGTCACCTTTACGCTGACCGATCTTGATGATTCTTGTGTAACCACCATTGCGGTCTGCATACTTCGGTGCGATCTCATCGAATAATTTTGCTACCATATCGATCTCTTTTGTGTTTTTCTTTCTTCCAGCTGCTGTCTTCGGAACCTCAGTTACAGGGCACAGAACTTTCAGCATCTGACGTCTTGCATGAAGTCTGGAAGGCATATCCTTCTTGATCTTCTTCTCTACTTCGTCATATACTGTAACTTTCTTTCCGTCTACAACTTCTTTCACTCTCTTGCCATCTTTGTCCTTGCGGGCAACTTTAGCCATAACAGTAACTTCCTCAAAGTTATCCTTCTCTTTTACTGCCAGAGCGATCAGACCTTCTGCGATCTTGCGGATCTCTTTAGCCTTTGCCTCAGTTGTTCTGATCTTTCCGTTGTTTAAGAGAGCTGTTACCTGGTTTCTCAGTAATGCTTTTCTCTGGCTTGATGTTCTGCCGAGTTTTCTATATTTTGCCATTTTTCTTATCCTCCAATATTTAACATCTGGTTATGCATCTTCGGGCTTACTAGCCAAATGCCGCCGCCATGCATCTTTGGGCTTACTGACGGCTTACTCCTCGCCCTGGCTCAGCTCTAAGCCGAGTTCTTTTAATTTTGCCAGCACTTCTTCCAGGGATTTGCGTCCCAGGTTGCGGACCTTCATCATGTCCTCGGGGGTGCGGTTTGTCAGCTCTTCCACTGTGTTGATGCCTGCGCGCTTCAGACAGTTGTAGGAGCGCACGGAAAGTTCAAGTTCATCGATGCTCATCTCAAGAACTTTCTCCTTCTCATCGTCTTCTTTCTCGATCATAACTTCAGCGGCCTGTGCCACTTCAGAGAGATCGATGAACAGCTTCAGATGCTCGCTGAGAACCTTTGCGGCAAGGCTGACTGCCTCGTCCGGATGAAGTGTGCCATTTGTCCACACATCAAGTGTCAGTTTATCAAAGTCTGTGATCTGTCCCACACGGGTATTCTCAACCGTAAGGTTTACTCTCTCTACAGGTGTGTAGATAGAGTCAATAGGAATAACCGCAATAGGAAGATCCTCATTCTTGTTCTTATCTGAACTTACATATCCTCTGCCCTTTGTGATAGTCAGTTCCATGTAAAGTTTGCTGTCCGCGCCGCCATTTAACGTAGCGATGACAGTCTCCGGATTCATGATCTCAATGTCTGAGTCCGCCTGTATATCAGCACCAGTTACGACACCTTCACCTTCAAATTCAATGTAGGCTGTCTTTGGTTCATCTGTCTCAGATGTATTCTTTATAGCCAGGGACTTCAAATTCATGATAATCTCTGTCACATCTTCCTTCACACCCGGGATAGAACTGAATTCATGCAGCACACCATCGATCTTCACCTGGCTGATAGCAGCTCCGGGAAGAGAGGAGAGCATGATCCTTCTAAGAGAATTTCCAAGCGTTGTACCGTAACCTCTCTCAAGAGGTTCTACTACAAATCTTCCATATCTCTTATCTTCTGACATTTCTGTAATTTCAATATTTGGTTTATTAAAATCAAACACTATATAGTCCCTCCTTATGGGCTGATAATTTACTGAGGGTTAATACTTTTCTAAATTAATTATTTAGAATACAACTCGACGATCAGCATCTCGTCTACAGGAACGTCAATCTCATCGCGCGTCGGAAGTTCTTTTACAGTTCCCTTAAGAGCCTCATGGTCAACATCGATCCATGCAGGTACAAGACGGCCGCCTGTAACCTCGATGATATCTTTGTATCTCTGGGAACCTTTGCATTTCTCTTTGATCTCGATCACATCGCCTGCTTTAACAAGATAAGAAGGAATGTTTACCTGCTTACCGTTAACCAGTACATGCTTGTGATCTACGATCTGTCTTGCCTCACGGCGTGTTCTTGCAAGCCCCATGCGGAACACTACATTGTCAAGTCTGGACTCCAGAAGAACCATCAGGTTTGTACCTGTCATACCCTTCTGCTGTTTTGCCTTCTTATAGTAGTTTCTGAAAGGTTTCTCAAGAACGCCGTAGATGAATTTTGCTTTCTGCTTCTCGCGGAGCTGCAGTCCGTACTCACTCATCTTTCTGTTTGATCTTTTTAACTGTCTGTTAGACTTTTTATCAATTCCTAAATAGACTGGGTCCATGCCAAGTGAACGGCATCTTTTAAGAACCGGAACTCTGTTTACTGCCATGTTTTCGTTTTCCTCCTGATTTCTAGGGATATGAAATCCAATTCATTGTTTCTATTGTTAATATCTCTTCTATTAAACCTGAAACACAATCCGAAGACTAGACTCTTCTGCGTTTCGGCGGACGGCATCCGTTGTGGGGAACCGGTGTTACGTCTCTGATGCTTGTAACGTCAATTCCACATGCCTGAAGGGCACGGATTGCTGCCTCTCTTCCTGAACCAGGTCCTTTTACCATAACATCTACTGTCTTTAAGCCGTGTACCAGAGCTGCTTTTGCTGCAGTCTCAGCTGCCATCTGTGCTGCATACGGAGTAGATTTCCTTGAACCTCTAAATCCCAGACCACCAGCACTTGCCCATGACAGAGCATTTCCCTGTGCATCTGTTAATGTTACGATTGTATTGTTAAAAGATGACTGGATATGTGCTTGTCCGTGTTCAACGTTTTTCTTGACACGTTTCTTTGTCACTTTCTTTGTAACTTTCTTTGCCATTTAAACTAACCTACTTTCTTGAAATTTGCGTTGTTTGACTTTTATAAGGTAGTTCTTCGAGACTAAATTCAGGCTGCGCCTTCCGGCTTGCCTTCATTAAGTTCCGAAGAACGAAGTTCGCACTAACCTCAAGCCGCGCTTGTCAGCTTGCTTTCGCTAAGTGCTCTACTTCTTTTTATTAGCAACTGTTCTCTTAGGACCTTTTCTTGTTCTTGCGTTTGTCTTTGTCTTCTGTCCACGAACCGGGAGTCCTTTTCTATGACGGATACCTCTGTAGCATCCGATCTCCTGTAATCTCTTGATGTTCAGCGCGATCTCTCTTCTCAGATCACCTTCTACAACCTGTGTCTCGTCGATCACTGCGCTGATCTTCTTTACATCCTCATCTGTCAGATCTCTGCAGCGGATGTCAGGATCTACTCCTGCTTCTTTCAGAATACGTGTTGCGCTCGGTCTTCCGATACCGTAAATATAGGTCAGTCCGATTTCTACACGTTTGTCTCTTGGTAAGTCTACACCTGCAATACGAGCCATGTGATTTTCCTCCATTGATCTTTGTTGTTTAATATTGTCCTAAATTGAGGCTGCGGGTACTGGATCCTCTCCTGTTCCCTACCAGAGCACATATCTCAAGGACATTTCTCCCGCGCTCCGATATCCCAGCCCAGGCGTGTCGGTATTCACGCCCTTTCCGGCAGCCGACTCCTCATCGGCTAATGACCGCCGGTATTGTAAGCAATATACTAGAAACCCCTGTGGAACATCCACACTCTCTCGGTGTTTCATGTATATTAAATAGTACGAACACTGCACACACACCCTGGCGTGTCATACTATCAGCCGCCCAAATTAACCCTGACGCTGTTTATGCTTTGGGTTCTCGCAGATAATGCGAATGCTTCCTTTTCTCTTGATTACTTTGCATTTCTCGCAAATTGGTTTTACTGATGATCTAACCTTCACGTCAAATCCTCCTTTCATCCACTGCCTGCTTGGTTCCAAGGCGCTTTTACCGGAAATCCCGTAACAAGGCATAAAAATCCCCGGGAAACGCGCCTATATAGTATAGCACTACCGTTCAAGCAAAGTCAATAGATTTTCCGGTTGTTTCTAAGATAATTTTACAGCTTTTATTTGTCTCTCCAGATGATCCTTCCCTTTGAGAGGTCATAGGGTGACAGCTCCAGTGTCACTTTGTCTCCCGGCAGGATCTTGATAAAATTCATACGCAGCTTTCCGCTGATATGAGCCAGCACCTGGTGTCCGTTCTCCAGTTCTACCTGGAACATTGCGTTTGGCAGTTTCTCTACTACGGTTCCTTCGATTTCGATAACGTCAGCTTTTGACATGTCTCCTTAATCCTCCTGTTTTCCTTTTTCCTGGTTCAAGTAGTTTTTCAGTATCCTTTTTACGGCCACATCGTCCAGCGGGGCCGCCTCATACCTGGTACAGACAGGCTGTACATGCTTCTTTTTCTTCCTTTTCGGCCGGTCTACTGAGCGGAGCATTCCATCTGCCAGATAAACATATGCACTGTCACTTTCCATTATAACATACATTTTTCCTGTGTCATGTCCCGCCAGTGATCTGGCCAGCATTCCTGCCTTATATCTGTCCATCCTTTTTCCTCTCTCCATAACCTGACAGGGACAGCAGCACCGGCTCCCCTTTTGTGATCAGCACAGTGTTCTCGTAATGGGCAGACAGGGAATGGTCCTTTGTGACAACGGTCCAGTCATCGTCCAGCCACTCCACCTCCCATGTTCCCGCATTGATCATGGGCTCAATAGCCAGGGTCATGCCCTCTTTGAGGAGAACCCCTTTCCTTCCCTGCTCGTAGTTGGGTATCTCCGGCGATTCGTGAAGATTTGTGCCGATCCCGTGGCCGCACAGGTCTTTCACTACACCGTAGCCCCTCTCGCTGGCATATCTGCCGATGGCAGACGATATATCAAATAGATGATTGCCTTCTTTTGCGTACTTTATACCTTCAAAAAAGCATTCCCTTGTCACATCGATCAGTCTCTGCGCATCCTCGCTGATATGCCCGATGCCGTATGTCCTGGCGGCATCGGAGTGGTAGCCTTTGTAGATGACTCCGGCGTCCAGACTCACGATGTCTCCCTCTCGGATGAAGCGGTGGGGGCTGGGTATGCCGTGAACCACTTCCTCGTTCACAGAGACGCAGATGGAGGCCGGATATCCGTTGTAGTTCAGGAAGGAGGGCACGCAGCCATGGCTGCGTATCAGCTCCTCCCCGATCTTATCTATCTCCAGGGTACTCATTCCCGGACGAAGCTCTTTTGCCAGTTCATTGTGGACAGCCTCAAGGATCCTGCCCGCTTCCGTCATAAGCTCGATCTCTCTGGGTGATTTTATCGTAATCGGCATGCTCTTACGCTCCTAAAATGTCCACAATTGCCTGGAATACATCGTCGATATCTACTGTTCCATCCACCGTCTTCAGAATGCCTGCCTCTGTGTAATAGTCGATCAACGGCTGAGTCTGCTCATGGTACACATTCAGTCTCTTCTGCACGGTCTCCGGCTTGTCATCGTCTCTTAAGATCAGCTCTGCGCCGCACACATCACAGATCCCTTCCTTCTTTGTGGGGGCATACTCTACATGGTATGTAGCGCCGCAGCCAACGCAGGCTCTTCTTCCGCCCATACGGCGAACGATATTCTCGTCCGGCACATTCACATCGATAGCGTAATCCATCTTCTGTCCCATCTTTGCCAGAGCCTCTGTGAGAGCCTCTGCCTGGGGGATCGTTCTCGGGAAGCCGTCCAGAACATAGCCGTTCTTGCAGTCATCCTGGTTCACACGGTCTACAACCAGATCCACAACCAGCTCATCTGGAACCAGAAGTCCCTGATCCATGTATGTCTTTGCCTTTTTGCCAAGCTCTGTGCCGTTCTTGATATTTGCCCTGAAAATATCACCGGTGGAAATGTGAGGGATCTCATATTTTGCAGCGATCTTTTTTGCCTGGGTTCCTTTTCCAGCTCCAGGTGCACCTAACATAATAATTTTCATATGTCACTTCCTCCTTATAGCATTTTAACCCGCGAAAAATTTTCCGCGAGTTTAAAACTGAAACATGCCCGGCGTGAGCGCCAGCGATGCACAAAATGCACCCTGGCAGATCACTTTGGACACAGCCCACGCAAGGGCTTAACTATTTAAAAATCCTTTATAATTGCGTACCAGCATCTGTGACTCGATCTGTTTGATCGTCTCCAGTATAACACTGACAATGATGATCAGAGATGTGCCGCCAAAGGAAACATTTGCTCCCAGCCATCCGTTAAAGAAAATAGGCACGATCTGCACAAGAATCAGTCCACATGCGCCGATAAAGATGATGTAATTTAAGATCTTCGTGAGATATTCAACTGTTGGTTTTCCCGGACGGATACCGGGAATAAATCCACCGCTCTTCTTCATGTTATTTGCGATCTCCATTGGATTAAAGGTAATGGATGTATAGAAATAAGCAAAAAACACGGTCAGGATGATATATACCACCAGGCCCCATGAATACTGGAGCTGCTGCAGATTACACCAGTTTGACTGGTTCAGCCCGCGGAGGATCTCACTTCCAATGCCATCCCCATCGCCTTTTCCAAGGAAGGTCGCGATCAGGATCGGCGTCTGCATCAGTGAGGATGCGAAGATGATCGGGATCACACCTGCAGTATTCACACGGAGCGGAATGTATGTGGACTGTCCACCAAACATTCTGCGTCCCTGCATTTTCTGGGAATACTGCACAGCAATCCTTCTCTGTCCATCCTGCAGGAAAATAACGAAAACGACAAGCGCCAGAATGATCGCAAGGATGATCAGCGCTGCCAAACCGCCTGATGCTAGACTCTTCCCTTTCACAAACTGCTCATAAAGAGTAGCCATGTCGCTGGGGATACGGGAGATAATATTGATCACCAGCACAATGGAGATACCGTTTCCGACACCCTTTTCTGTGATCCTCTCACCGACCCACATAAGGAAAGCACTTCCGGCTGTCAATGTCAGTACAACGATAGCTGCATTGACAAAGTTGAACTCTTTGAGAAGTCCCTGACGTCCAAATCCAACTGCCATAGCTGTTGACTGGATCAGTGCCAGGACGACCGTCAGATAACGGGTAATAGCCGCGATCTTCTTTCGTCCGTCTTCCCCATCCTTATGCATCTCCTCCAGTTTCGGAATCGCAATGGTCAGAAGCTGCATAATGATGGATGATGTAATGTATGGTGTGATGCTCAGAGCAAGTACGGACATCTGTTCAAAGGAACCACCGGTGATGGCGTTAAAAAAGTTAAACGCCTCACCAGTGTTCTGTGCAAAGAAGTCCTGGATAAAATCCGGATCCACACCAGGTGTGGGCAGCTCAGATCCAATCCTGATCACAATCAGCATCATGAGCGTATACAGGATCTTTTTTCTAATATCCGCAATCTGAAATGCCCTTCTCACTGTCTGAAACATTAGATCACCTCTGCTTTTCCACCAAGAGCCTCTATTTTAGCAGCTGCACCTGCGCTGAATGCATTTGCCTGAACTGTAAGTTTCTTTGTCAGTTCACCGTTTCCAAGGATCTTTACGCCGTCCTTAGGATTTTTTACAATGCCCTTCTCGATCAGTGTATCTACAGACACAACTGCATCGTTTTCAAATACTTCGAGAGCGCTCACATTGATACCAACAATTGTCTTGCTGTTTCTGTTTGTGAAACCTCTTTTCGGTATTCTTCTATATAATGGCATCTGTCCACCTTCAAAACCTGGTCTTGTGCCGCCTGAACGGGCCTTCTGTCCCTTGTGTCCCTTTCCTGCAGTCTTGCCGTTTCCGGAGCCATGTCCACGTCCTCTTCTGAAGTTGTTGCTCTGTTTTGCCCCGTCAGCAGGTCTTAAATTTGATAAGTCCATTATGACACCTCCTTACTTCTTGATAGTCTAAACTTCTTCTACCTTTACTAAATGCTGCACCTGTTTTACCATGCCTCTTGTAGCTGCATTGTCCGGTAAAACAACTGTCTTTCCAGTCTTTTTCAGTCCTAAAGCTTCTACTGTTTTCTTATGCTTCGGCACAGCACCGATCGTAGATTTTACTAAAGTAATCTTTAAATCTGCCATTTTTATCTGCCTCCTTAGCCTAAGATTTCCTCAATGGATTTACCGCGAAGCTTTGATACCTCTTCAGGTGTCTTTACTTCCTTTAATCCCTCGATCGTAGCAAGCACAACATTCTGCTTGTTGTTGGAGCCGAGAGATTTTGTACGGATGTTCTTGATTCCTGCCATCTCGATGACAGCACGCGCCGGACCTCCGGCGATCACTCCGGTACCGTCCGGAGCTGTCTTCAGAAGCACGGATGCGCTTCCGAATTTACCGATCTGATCATGTGTGATACTTCCGTTCTCGTCCAGTGCCACTTTGATCAGTTTCTTTGCTGCATCTTCTTTTCCTTTGCGGATCGCTTCCGGGATCTCAGTTGCCTTTCCTAAGCCTGCGCCCACATGGCCGTTACCATCGCCTACAACTACAAGAGCAGTAAATCTCATGTTGCGGCCACCCTTAACAACCTTGGTTACACGCTTAATTGACACTACTTTTTCATTTAATTCTAACTGACTAGCATCAATACGTTCCTGTTTCATGTGTGTTCTCCCTTCCTAGAATTCCAGTCCAGCTTCACGAGCTGCGTCTGCAAGTGCCTGGATCTTTCCGTGATATACAAATCCGCCTCTGTCGAATACGACTTCCTTGATGCCCTTCTCCAGAGCCTTCTCTGCGATCACTTTTCCCAGAGCTGCTGCTGCTTCAACATTATTGGTCTTCTCAAGGTTTGCTTTCACATCTTTCTGAAGAGTGGAAGCTGCAACCAGAGTGTTCCCTGCCACATCATCAATAATCTGTGCATACATATGATTATTGCTTCTGAATACGGCTAAACGTGGGCATTCAGGTGTACCGCTTAAACGGTTACGTAACTTTCTGTGCTTTTTAACACGTACTTCTGTTCTTGATTTCTTGCTAACCATTTTCACACTCTCCTTATTTATTTCTTACCAGTCTTACCAACTTTACGTCTGATAACTTCATCAGCATACTTGATACCTTTGCCCTTGTATGGCTCCGGTCTTCTCTTGTCTCTGATCTCAGCCGCATACTGGCCAACTTTCTCTTTGTCAATTCCCTGGACAGTGATCTTGTTCTGGCCTTCCACAACAGTCTCAACGCCTTCCGGATCGGTCATTTCTACCGGATGAGAGTATCCTAAGCTGAGTGTCAGCTTATTTCCGGCTTTTGCAGCCCTGTAACCAACACCGTTTACTTCCAGGACTTTCTTGTATCCTTCAGTAACACCAACAACCATGTTGTTGATCAGTGTTCTTGTCAGGCCGTGAAGGGATTTCATCTTCTTCAGGTCGTTCGGTCTTGTGACAACGATCTGATCTCCCTCCTGCTTGATTTCCATTTCAACCGGAAGCTCTTTCTCAAGAGTTCCCTTAGGACCTTTAACGGTCACTTTGTTATTCTCTGCAATCTCAACAGTTACGCCTGCCGGGATTGTAATTGGCAGTCTTCCTATACGTGACATACCATGTCCTCCTTAACTTAAATTTTCGGAGCAGATGCTTTAGCCTGCTCTGTTTTCAGTCACATTGAGCACTTAGCGAGGTTTTTTACGAGCTTAGTGCGAAAGCGCACTCGGCCCACTTGGCGAGGTCCCTCACGAGCCTAGTGGCCGTAGTGTGTCCTCTTCCCCGCATGCTCATTTATTTTTATATAAGGATGTTCTTCTCGCTAAGTTCGGTCTTCGCTTACCGCTCGCCCTCACTAAGCTCCAAGAACGGCCTTCTCACTAGGTTCAAGCTGCGCCTTACGGCTTGCTTTCACCAAGTGTTCAGTGCCTACCAAACGAAAGCCAGAACTTCTCCGCCTACGCCCAGTTTTCTTGCTTCTCTGTCAGTGATCACGCCCTGGTTTGTGGAGATGATCGCTGTTCCCAGTCCACCGAGAACCTTGGGAAGCTCCTCGCTGCTGGCGTATACACGCAGACCCGGCTTGGAGATTCTCTTCAGTCCGGAGATGACTTTCTCGTTCTTATCTGCGCCATATTTTAATGTCACACGGATCGTGCTGAACGCGCCGTCCTCTACGATCTCGTATTTTGCAATATATCCCTCATTATATAAGATGTCTGCAATAGCGACCTTCATCTTGGATGCGGGGATATCTACTGTATCGTGTTTTGCAGTGTTTGCATTACGGATTCTTGTAAGCATATCTGCAATAGGATCACTCATAGTCATGGATTGCTTCCTCCTTTACCAACTTGCCTTTTTCACACCCGGGATCTGTCCTTTGTATGCCAGTTCGCGGAAGCAAACACGGCAGATACCATATTTTCTCAAATATGCGTGCGGACGACCGCAGATCCTGCAGCGGTTGTATTCTCTTGTGGAGAATTTCTGCTTGCGCTGCTGTTTGATTTTCATTGCTGTCTTAGCCATAATTTACCTCCTTATTTTGTAAACGGCATGTTGAACTGTTTTAACAGCTCGCGAGCCTCTTCGTCTGTCTTTGCAGTGGTTACAAAGATGATGTCCATACCTCTCACTTTGTCAACCTTATCGTACTCGATCTCCGGGAAGATGAGCTGCTCTTTGATACCGAGAGCGTAGTTACCTCTTCCGTCAAACGCGTTCGGGTTTACACCTCTGAAGTCACGTACACGGGGAAGGGCAAGATTGATGAGACGGTCAACGAACTCATACATCTTCTCTCCTCTTAAAGTAACCTTGCATCCGATCGGCATACCCTCTCTGATCTTGAAGTTTGCCACAGATTTCTTGGCCTTGCAGATCACTGCTTTCTGTCCTGTGATCTTCTCCAGGTCAGCAACCGCTGACTCTAAAACTTTGTGATTGTCTTTTGCCTCGCCTACGCCCATGTTAATAACAACCTTGTCGAGCTTCGGCACTTCCATGATATTTTTATAACCAAACTTTTTGTTCATCGCGTCGATGATCTCGTTCTGGTACTGTTCTTTCAGTCTGCTCAAAGCACTGGACCTCCTTCCTCAACAATTAATCGATTACTTCGCCTGTTGACTTTGCAACGCGGACTTTCTTGTCGCCATCCATCTTGAACCCTACTCTTGTAGCTTTTCCTTTGTGGATGTACATTACGTTAGAAATATCAATAGGTCCTTCCTGATGAACGATACCGCCATTCTGATTGGAAACACTCGGTTTTGTGTGTTTTGTCAGCATGTTGATACCCTCAACGAGAACTGTACCGTCTTTCTGATTAACAGCGATAACTTTGCCTTCTTTGTCTTTGTCTTTTCCAGCAATGACCTTAACCATATCGCCCTTTTTGATCTTCATAGTTGACATCTTATTCTCGCACCTCCTTAAAGTACTTCCGGAGCCAGGGAAACGATCTTCATAAACTGTTTGTCACGAAGCTCCCTTGCAACGGGCCCGAAGATACGGGTTCCTCTTGGGTTTTTGTCTTCTTTAATAATTACAGCAGCGTTCTCGTCGAAACGGATGTAGGAACCATCTTTACGGCGAGTACCTTTTACAGTACGTACAACTACAGCCTTAACTACATCGCCTTTTTTTACAACGCCGCCTGGTGTTGCATCTTTAACGGAAGCAACGATCACATCGCCGATGCTCGCATATCTTCTTGTGGAACCGCCAAGCACACGGATGCAGAGTAACTCTTTCGCACCTGTATTGTCTGCTACTTTCAGTCTGCTTTCTTGCTGTATCATGCAGGTTTCCCTCCTTATACTATTTCACTTTTTCCATGATCTCGACAAGTCTCCATCTCTTATCCTTGGACAGCGGCCTTGTCTCCATAACTTTTACCTTATCGCCGATGCTGCACTCGTTTGCTTCATCGTGGGCTTTCAGCTTATAAGTTCTCTTTACGATTTTTCCGTAAAGTGGATGTTTTACATTGTCTTCAACAGCAACTACGATCGTCTTGTCCATCTTGTTGCTGACTACTTTACCAACACGTGTCTTTCTAAGATTTCTTTCCACGGTGTTACTCCTTTCTCTGCGTTTTACTCAAAAAGCTAGGCATTGCTCTTTTCTGTGATCACAGTCTGGATCCTTGCGATGTTCTTTCTAACTTCTTTGATTCTGCTGGTGTTGTCCAGCTGGTTTGTTGCGTTCTGGAACCGTAAGTTGAAAAGTTCCTTTTTAGCAGCTACTAATTCTTCGTTCAGCTCTGCAGCTGATTTTGTTCTTAAATCTTCTACAAATGCATTAATTTTCACTGTTATCACCGCCTTCTAAGTCTGCGCGAGAAACGACTTTACATTTACAAGGTAACTTGTGTGTTGCCAGGCGAAGAGCTTCTCTTGCCACTTCCTCAGGTACGCCTGCGATCTCGAACATTACGCGTCCCGGTTTTACAACTGCCACCCAGTATTCCAGGGTACCTTTACCGGAACCCATACGTGTTTCAGCTGGTTTTGTAGTTACTGGTTTATCTGGGAATATCTTGATCCATACTTTACCGCCACGCTTGATGTAACGTGTCATAGCGATACGGGCAGCCTCGATCTGGTTTGATTTGATCCAGCAGGGCTCTGTTGCAACGATACCATATTCACCATATGAAAGCGTGTTTCCACGAAGCGCTTTTCCTTTCATGGAGCCACGGAACTGTTTACGACGTTTTACTCTTTTTGGCATTAACATTATTTATCGCTCCCTTCCTTTGCTGCCTTTTCCGGAAGAACCTCGCCTTTGTAGACCCAAACTTTTACGCCAACTTTTCCGTAAGTTGTGTCTGCCTCGGCAAATCCGTAGTCAATGTCTGCTCTCAGTGTCTGAAGAGGGATTGTTCCCTCGCTGTAGAACTCTGTACGGGCCATATCTGCTCCGCCAAGACGTCCTGATACGGAAGTCTTAACTCCAAGAGCGCCAGCCTTCATTGTCCTGGACATACAGGACTTCATCGCACGTCTGAAGGAGATACGGTTCTCAAGCTGCTGGGCGATGTTCTCAGCTACCAGCTGCGCGTCTTTATCCGGTCTCTTCACTTCTTTGATGTCTACAACCAGTTTCTTGTCTGTATATTTTGCAAGCTCGCCTTTCACTTTCTCGATCTCGGAGCCGCCCTTACCGATAACTACGCCCGGTTTTGCTGTGTAGACAATGATCTTCACGCGGTCAGATGCTCTCTCGATCTCGATTCTGGAAATGCCTGCGCTGTATAATCTCTTCTTCAGAAATGTTCTGATTTCATGGTCCTCTACAAGATTGTCAGCGAAATCTTTCTCTGCGTACCATCTGGAGTCCCAATCTTTGATAATGCCGACTCTTAAACCATGAGGATTAACTTTCTGTCCCATAATACCCTCCTTATCTTTCATCAAGCACAAGTGTGATGTGGCTCATTCTCTTCTCGATCCTGTAAGCCCTGCCCTGTGCTCTAGGTCTGATTCTCTTCATTGTTGGTCCCTTATTTGCATAAGCCTCTGCAATATAAAGGTTCTCAGCATTCATACCATTGTTGTTCTCAGCATTTGCGATTGCTGACTCTAACAGTTTCTTTATAATACTTGAAGCATATCTTGGATTGTAAGTTAAAATTCCAAGTGCTGTTGTTACATCCTTACCTCTGATGGCGTCCAGTACGAAGCATGCTTTCTGAACAGAAACCCTAGCATAGGATAACTTTGCTGAAGGTCTTGTGTCCTTGTTAGCATTTCTCTCTCTCTTGATCTGGGATCTATGTCCTTTTGCCATGGATGAACCCTCCTTTCAAATTAGCCTTATTTATCTCACTCTTGATTTCTTTTCGTCTTTTCCATGTCCTCTGTATGTTCTGGTTGCTACGAACTCACCGAGTTTGTGTCCAACCATATCTTCCGTCACATATACCGGCACATGTTTTCTTCCGTCATGAACGGCGATCGTGTGTCCTACCATGCTCGGGAAGATCGTAGAACGGCGAGACCATGTCTTGATAACGGACTTCTCTCCGGATGCGTTCATTGCATCGATCTTTTTAAGCAGGCTTGCGTCTGCGAATGGTCCTTTTTTAAGTGAACGAGCCATTAGTTCTACCTCCTTGTGAAACTATTTATTTGATTCCTTTACCGTCACGTCTTCTTACGATCAGCTTGTTAGAATGTTTATTCTTCTTGCGGGTCTTAAGACCAAGAGCCGGTTTGCCCCAGGGTGTACACGGACCCGGACGGCCGATACCGGTCTTACCTTCACCACCACCGTGCGGATGGTCATTCGGGTTCATAACAGAACCGCGTACTGTCGGGCGGAAGCCCATGTAGCGTTTACGTCCCGCTTTACCGATGTTGATCAGGTTGTGATCTCCGTTTCCTACCACACCGATAGATGCGCGGCACTCGATCGGAACCATTCTCATTTCACCAGATGGAAGTCTGAGGGTTGCATATTTTCCTTCTTTAGCCATTAACTGGGCGCTGTTTCCAGCGGAACGAACAAGCTGTCCGCCCTTGCCCGGGTAAAGCTCAATGTTGTGGATCTGTGTACCAACCGGGATGCGTGAAAGCGGCAGGCAGTTTCCTACTCTTACCTCAGCCTCAGGTCCGTTCATGACTTTCATGCCATCTGTCAGTCCCTGGGGTGCCAGGATGTATGCTTTCTCACCATCCTCGTAGCAGATCAGCGCGATGTTTGCAGATCTGTTCGGATCGTACTCAATACCAACTACTGTAGCCTGGATACCATCTTTTCTTCTCTTGAAATCGATGATCCTGTATTTTCTCTTAGCTCCGCCTCCGCGGTGTCTTACTGTAATCTTTCCCTGATTATTACGTCCTGCCTGGCTGCTCTTGGAAGCAAGCAGAGATTTCTCTGGAGTCGTCTTTGTGATTTCAGCGAAATCAGATCCAGTCATCTGTCTTCTGGAAGGCGTATATGGGTTATAGGTTTTAATTCCCATGATTGCTTCTCCTTTCAATGCTAATTATTTGTGTCACGGAATTGCACCGTATATGCGCGATAAGCAGAGTGAGGGTAATTGCACGGAAGACTGTTACGCTTGCGTAAACAGGCTTATGGGCAATTAGCTGAGCGTGTAACGCGACTGAGGGACCGCAGGTCCCGAGGTCACGCTGCTTATCGCTGTGGATCCATTGGAGTTATCCGCAATGGATTTACAGGTTCGCTCAACTAGGCTCACATAGTAGATACATCCTCGCTTTGCTCGGAGTATCTGCTTTCGCACTAGGCTCGCAAGAACCTCGCCAAGTGCTCAATGCATCGCCAAGTTTCGCGAACGGGGCCCGACTAAGCTTCAGCCTTCGCTATCGCTCGCCTTCAGCAAGTCTTATAACCCCTCGAAGATCTCGATGTCAGCGCTCTCCTCTGTCAGCTGAACGACAGCTTTCTTTGTCTTTGCTGTCTTGCCGAACTGCATGGTTCCGCGCACTCTTCTTCTCTTTCCTTCGTTGTTCATGGTGTTCACGCTCTTAACTTTTGTTCCGGCGAACATCTTCTCAACGGCCTCTTTGATCTGAGATTTTGTAGCCTCTGTGTGTACGAGGAATGTATATTTCTTCTCGCCCATCAGCTCCATACTCTTCTCAGTCACTACTGGTTTAAGGATTACATCATAATATTTGATATCAGCCATTATGCGTACACCTCCTCGATACTAGCAACAGCAGCTTTTGTTGTGATCACTGTGTTGTATTTTAAGATGTCGTACACATTAATTGTATTTGTCTTTGTGGTCTTTACATCAGCGATATTCTTTGCAGAAATCTCAGCGTTTGTATTTCCGTCTTCTAATACGACTAATGCTTTCTTCACATCCAGGTTCTTCAGAACATTTGCAAAGTTCTTTGTCTTGTGATCTGCAAATGCGATCTCATCGATAACGATGAACTTGTTCTCCGCAACCTTAGCAGAAAGTGCAGACTTGAGAGCAGCTCTCTTCTCTTTTCTGTTCATTTTGAAAGAGTAATCTCTCGGAACCGGTGCGAATACTACGCCGCCGCCTGTCCACTGGGGAGCTCTTGTTGAACCCTGTCTTGCGTGACCTGTTCCCTTCTGCCTCCACGGTTTTCTTCCGCCGCCGGAAACCTCTGAGCGAGTCTTCGCTTTCTGTGTTCCCTGACGATTATTTGCAAGCTGGCTTACAACTGCCATGTGTACCAGGTGGTCGTTTACTTCCACACCGAATACAGCATCGTTCAAGTCGATCGTACCAACTTCTTTACCTTCGATATTGTAAACAGATACGTTTGCCATCTTAAGTGTTCCTCCTTCCTCGCAAAAACTAGTTAGCAGCTTTCACTGTTTCTTTAATAGTTACCAGAGATTTCTTCGGTCCCGGTACAGAACCCTTGATGAGCAGCAGGTTGTTCTCTGCGTCTACACGCACAACCTCAAGATTCTGAATTGTGATCTTCTTGTTACCCATCTGTCCAGGCATCTTTTTGCCTTTGAACACCTTGCTCGGATCAGATGCAGCTCCGTTGGAACCTGCGTGACGGTGGAACTTGGAACCATGAGCCATAGGTCCTCTGTGCTGTCCGTGTCTCTTGATCGCGCCCTGGAAACCTTTACCTTTGGAGATTGCTGTAGCGTCTACTTTATCGCCAACCTCAAAGATATCAGCTTTGATCTCCTGTGCCGGAGCATACTCCTGTGCGTTCTCAAATCTGAACTCTTTTACGTATCTCTTTCCAGAAACACCGGCTTTTGCGAAATGTCCCTGCTCAGCCTTTGTCAGGCCGTGGCGGTGAACGATCTCTTTCTTGCCGCTTTTATCTTTGTTGATGATCTTGTCTTTCTTGTCAACAAATCCAACCTGAACTGCATCGTAACCGTCATTCTCAACTGTCTTAACCTGTGTTACTACACAAGGACCAGCCTGAAGAACTGTTACAGGTGTCAGCACGCCGTCTTCGTTGAAGATCTGTGTCATTCCGACTTTTGTAGCTAAGATAGCTTTCTTCATTATAAATACCTCCTGTGATTTACAGCGGAACACCTTTTGGTGTTCATCCTAAATTTTAGGAATACTGCTTTTGTGATTGATGCAGAGCTTATTTGCTCTTCATTTTGATATCAATATAAACACCAGCCGGCATCTCCAGTCTTGACAGAGCGTCTACTGTTTTCTGTGTCGGTGTGATGATATCAATCAGTCTTTTGTGAGTTCTCTGCTCGAACTGTTCTCTGGAGTCTTTGTACTTGTGAACAGCACGCAGGATCGTAACTACTTCCTTCTTTGTCGGAAGCGGTACAGGTCCGCTCACCTTTGCTCCATTTTTCTTTACAGTTTCGATGATCTTTTTCGCGGATGCATCAACAAGCTGATGATCATACGCTTTGAGTGTGATTCTCATTACTTGACTTGCCATAAAAAAAGTCGCCTCCTTTTCGTACTTTTGACTTCAGTACGACAAGCGGTGACTGTACACTCTCCCGTGTGTGTCGTGAGAAACTCACACGTTGTTACCACATCTCAGTGGCTGTTATAGTTTCGTACAGTGACTTGTCGCCAGTTTCCTAACTTGACATTCGCTCCACGGAAAACCCGCCCTCACTTATGACTTTGCCGGGGCAGCAACCTCACGCTTCACAGCTATCATGTCACAGCCGTTTTATTATATATGAAATGCCTTGTGTTTTCAAGTGTTTTTTACATTTTTTTAATAATTCATCTTAATACAGATATTTTACTTGTTTTTTTCCCTCTCATCCTCTACCATTTACTATCATGGCACCCTATTAAAATACATTATATATAGAAGGAAAGCAAGTTATGGATATCAAAAGATGGAAAGTTATGCTGGCTGTTGACGACTACGGCAGCTTTACCCGGGCAGGCGAGGCTCTGGGCTACACCCAGTCCGGCGTCACACAGATGATGAAGGCCCTGGAGAAGGAGGTCGGTTTTTCACTTTTTATAAAAGGAAAGAAGGGCGCCGTCCTGACCCCGGAGGCCCAGTCCCTTATTCCCTCCGTCCGGGCGCTCCTCAGCGCGGACGAGGTTGTTCACCAGGAGGTATCCGCGCTGAAGGGCACCCCCACCGGTACCATCACGATCGGCACATACTTAAGCTGCTCCATCCACTGGATCCCGGAGATCATCCAGAAATTCAGGGAGAGCCACCCGAATATCGTCTTCAAGGTCATAGAGGGCGCCGAGGACGACCTCCCGGACTGGATCCAGGAACGCCGGGTGGACATCGGATTCCTCAGCCACCAGGAGGGGCATCATTTTCAGTTCCTGCCGGTCATGGACGACGAGCTTTTTGCCGTTCTTCCCAAGGGACACAGCCTGGAGGACTGCAGCGCTGTCCCCATGGAGAAATTCACAGGCGCTCCCTTTGTCACCACAGAGTATGCGCCGGGCAGCGACATTTACCGGATCCTGAAGGTGTTCCACATCAAGCCGGACATCCGCTTCCTCTCCATCAACGAGTTCTCTGTCCTCTCCATGGTGGAGCACGGACTGGGCATCACCATCCTCCCCGGCCTCCTCCTGCGGGGGCAGACCGGCAGCTTTGTAAAACGCAGGCTGGAGCCACGCTCCTTCCGCCGGCTTGGGCTGGGCTACTCTTCCTACGATGACCTCTCTCCTGCTTCCAGGATCTTTCTGGAATACGCAAAAAGCTTTCTTCTGGATGACTGATCTTTTGCGCGCAAAACATTAGTTATTCTAATGCCTGCATTAACTTTTTTCATGTTTTTATTGACATCTCACCTCCTTTCATCATATACTAGAAGGGAGGATTGAGATGTAACGGTGCTCTCGCAGATGCTGAGAGTGCCGCTTTTTTATTTTCTCCCTCGATCAAGGGAGGCACAGAAGGCGGAAACAGCCGGCTCCCGAAAGAAAGGAAGTATCTTTATGAGTAATCAGACAAACCAGGAAACTCGTCAATGGGGCTCCCGATTTGGCTACCTCATGGTTGCCGCCGGCGCCGCGATCGGCCTTGGAAACATCTGGAGATTCCCCTATCTTGCCTACCAGGGGGGCGGT
Organism: Lachnoclostridium phocaeense; assembly: GCF_959599685.1. NCBI lineage: Bacteria > Bacillati > Bacillota > Clostridia > Lachnospirales > Lachnospiraceae > Lachnoclostridium > Lachnoclostridium phocaeense. The sequence goes on along the minus strand of NZ_CAUGIN010000008.1, from coordinate 85,458 downwards.
GGTGTATTCCTTGTGGTCTACATCATCGTAGTAGCTCTGATCGGTCATCCCATGGTACAGATGGAGACTGCCATCGGCCGCTATACAGGCAAGGATACGGTCAGCGCTTTTCAGCGCATCAACAAAAAGTGGGGCTTTGCAGGCTGGATGGCCAACATCTGTACCCTGATGATCAACATGTACTACGTCGTCGTGGGCGGCTGGGTCGCCAAGTACGCGTTCCAGTATCTCACAGGCGGCGACTTCGGCGCTGACAAGCAGGCCTATTTCGACAGCTTCACCTCCTCGACCGTAGAGCCCATCGTCTGGGCCATGATCCTCCTTCTGTTCGTCTCGGTGCTTCTGTATTTCGGCATCACCAACATTGTGGAGAAGATCTCCAAGGTCATGCTGCCGCTCCTCTTTGCCCTGCTCATCATCTGCGGCATCTGGGCCTTCTTTGTAAATGAGAACGCCATCGAGGGCGTGAAGTATTACCTGCTTCCTGATTTCAGCAAGTTCAGTTTCACCACCTTCGCCCAGGCAGCGACGCAGGTGCTGTTCTCCGTGGGCATCGGCTGGGGCCTCTATGTGACCCTGGGCGCCAACATCCCCAAGCAGAACAACCTGAAGAGCGACGCAGTCATGGTCTCCGTCTTTGACACGGCCGCCGCGATCCTGGCCGGCTTCGTCATCGTTCCCTCCGCCTTTTCCGGCGGCGTGGACATCGAGTCCGCAGGCCCCAGTCTTGTGTTCAATGTCATGACGGACATCTTTGAGAAACTGCCGGGCGGCCGGATCATCGGCTTCTGCTTCTTCCTGGCCATCCTCTTCGCCGTGATCTCCTCGCTGTTCAGCTTCTTCGAGATCTCTGTGCGCACCTTTGAGGATAACCTGCACATGGGACGGCTGAAGGCCTCCGTCACGACGGCTGTCATCGTCGGCATCGGCAACATCTTCGCCTCCCTCGGTTTTGGGCTCTTAAGCGGTGTGAAGCTTCCCTGGATCGATGCAGGCGGCTTCAAGACCCTGGGCATCTACGACTGGCTGGACACCTTCACAGCCTACCTCCTAATGCCCATCGGCTGCATCCTCGTCTGCATCTTCATCGCGAAAGTATGGGGCTTTAAGAACTACGAGAAGGAGGCCACCAACGACGGAAAGTTCGGCCATGTGAACACCTATGAAAAGTTCCTGACCGTCTTCGTGGTTCCCTTCTTCATGATCATCATCCTGCTGACCGTGTTCGGCTTCATCAAATAAGAGCGGAAGCAGTAATTTGAACAATCAGGCGTTTGTTTTTATCGCTCAAATTAGACAGAATGCTCAGTTTCAGTTGACTTGTTAATTTTTTGATGATACAATGGCAGTGATAACCGGGTTCGCCTCCGCTATAATCGGGGGTAGCTTTAGGGGGGCGGGCTCTGAAACAATTTTTATTCATAATCTGGAGGGATGTTTTTATGGCAATGTACATCATGAAGGGATTGTGCGTGATCGGTATCATCCTGAACGTTGTTCTGATGATCCGCAAGAACAAAGAGCTCCGCGCAAATCCGGAGAAAGACCCTGGAACTGGAATGACCGGCGAGGAACTGTGGCAGAGAGGTAAACAGCCGAAGAATCTTGTCGCAACCATTATCACTGGATTTGTAGCGAACTTCCTGGATACTCTGGGAATCGGTTCTTTTGCTCCGTCATCTGCTTCTTTTAAGCTGACGAAGTCTGTAGACGATATCCTGGTTCCCGGCACGCTGAACGTAGGCGATACCGTTCCTGTATGTGTGGAGGCTTTCCTGTTCTTCGGTTTCGTAGATATGGATATCCTGACACTGGTTCTGATGATTGTCGCTTCCGTAGTTGGTTCTTTCGTAATGGCCGATATCGTAACCAAGTTCGACCGGAAGAAAGTTCGTTACGCGCTGTTCATCGGTCTGTTCATCCTGGCTACCGTGATCCTGATGAAGGTTTTCGCAGTTGGTCCGTTCGGTACGATCGGTACAGAGCTTGGTCTTCGTGGCGTGAAGCTCGTGATCGCTGTTGTCGGCAACTTCATCTTCGGCGCTCTGATGAGTATCGGTGTTGGTCTGTACGCTCCTTGTATGGCTATGGTTCTGGCTCTTGGTATGGATGCCGGATGTGCGTTCCCGGCTATGATGGGATCCTGCGCATACCTGATGGCATTTGGTAACGGCCCGAAGTTCATCGCTCAGGGAAGATACGACATGGTTGCCTGCTGGACACAGGCTATCTTTGGCGCCATCGGTGTTTACTGCGCATACGCTTTCGTATCCAGTCTGCCGTTGGATACACTGACCAAGGTTATCGCTGTTATCGTTTACATCACAGCGTTCCTGTATCTGCACGACGCTATCAAGAAAGGTTCTGCAGCGTAAGCAGACTCATAAAAACTTCATAATGAGAGAAAAAAAGGTTCTGCGTGGTCATCCCACACAGAACCTTTTTCTTATCTTCTTTCTTTTTCTCTCTCCTGCGCCTCGATCCGCATCCGCGTGATGTGGCCGCGTATCTGCATTCCAAAGTTCTTAAACCGGTTCCAGAGCCCCACAGGCAGCCAGCGGTAATCCGCGCCGCTCTTCTCAAGGATAAACTCCTTAAAGTCCCTCTCCTCACCTTCGGTAAAGTTTGCCTTCGGCAGGATCAGCAGATCATCCTCGTTCATACCTACGTAGTATGTCTTTTCATCCTCCCAGATCCGGTAGATCGTCTTGTAGTAACCCATATTGTCCACAGACCCGTTCTGCCGCACCCGCACGCCTGTATTGCCGAACAGGTAGGTGAGCTCCTCGTTTTCCTTCACCGCCGGGTCCCCTCTCATCGTGCCAAGCGCCAGATACTGCCGGAACAGTCCCGTCGCAACGAGCAGGGCGCCCACGCCGTAGCAGACGATCACGCCGGGCAGCGCCATATTCTTTACCAGAGTCGGCACAAGCGCCAGCAGGATGCCTGTCATAACCAGGTTGAAGGTGACACGCGGGTGTTTCACCCGGTTATAGAATTTGATATATTTCATCATCATGGCCTTGTCCCGCCGGATGTCCACCACATACCGGTTCTTCCGCGGATCGGCCGCCGTCTGCTGCTCCATTTTCACTTCTTCCAATTTCTCCATTCCTCCCTTTCGTTTCGACAGGATTGCCGTCTCGTGGATATTATACCACATCTCCGGGCATATGCCTACAGAAAGTGCGGTCTGCCGTTGCTTTTGTCTGATAAAGTGATAATACGTCACTTTATTAAATTTATACAAATTCAGCATCCGGCAATACACTTTATTTGTATAAACATACAACTTTTCCCCACCTTCTCCAGGTGTCTTGACACCCGGGCCATCTTGTGCTATAGTTAACCCAATCTTAATAAAGGTTGCAGTTGCAGTTGATCTGATGCCGACCACTTTCCCCAAGGGCAGTCCTGCATTGGTGAACTACAATTTATATATACTTTTCTCCGTCAAGGAGATACTTTTCCCCAGCTTTGTATATATACATACAAACTGCATTGCAACGAGGAAAAACCTCTCAATGACATACCAAGAAGAAAGGGCACGACATGAGCAGATGTCGTGCTTTTTCTTTCCTGTTTTTCCATGGTTTAAAATTTATCTGTGCTGCTCCATCTTTCTCATCTTGAGTTTCAGCAGCGCAAGCGCTTTCTTGCAGTCAAGCTCAACCATGTTGTTTTCCCCAACCACATTGGTCTCTGTGCCGTCCGCGCTCTTGTTGATATCGACGATACCGTCCAGATAATCATTGGTAACGACAAACTGGGCCACTGTACCACTGAAGTTCAGACCAGTAACAGCTATTCCCCTTGTACCAAGCTGCTCGCATGTGTTTGTAAAGTCCACATCGCTGTTTCCCCAGCCGTCGGAGGAAATGATCACTCCGTCCGCGCGCATGGCTTCTGCCCACACGGCTGTTCTTGTTCCCACAAGCATTTTATCTACGTTATCATCCGGTGTTCCCACAATGACAATTCCCATCAGATCCACGTCTGTGTCCTGGGAAACCACATCCAGAAGCGGGTCTCTGAAATGATGAAGTGATGTTTCTTTTGTTGATGGTCCGATACCCATACTGTTCACCTCCTACTGCATGGAACGGATAATTCCGTCTCTGTATTCATTGGGCGTAACAAGGATCGGCATATTGCCCATATCTATAATGGAACGTCCGCCTTCCACACCTGATGGCTCTTTCGCAAACAGATGTGTATCGTACATAGCACCCTGTCCGGCCACCTGTTTTACAATAAGCACTCTCTTCTTGCCAGGTCTCACGATATCGTGGTACTCATGGCGCTCTGTGCATTTTTCGCCCTTGAATTTCTTCAGCTTCTCGCGATATGTCTGGATAAACTTATCACACGCTCTGTGAGCGGCTGTCGGGCCGGGTCTCTCCTGTCCCATTCCCTCTTTCAGCGTAACATCAAAGGAGATGATATAGTCATCGTCACCCGGTGTTCCTGCTCTGTTCAGATAAAGCTGATCCTTCAGATTTCCCTCGGAAGATCCAAATTCATGACACTGTTTTCCAACTGTATCCACACCAGTCAGCATCACATATACTCCTGTGACTGTGTGGGTAATGCCCTCTCCGATCTTTCCAAGAACCTTTGTGGAAATCGGAATGATATCCATGATCGTGTTTGTCCAGCGGTCGTGATCTCCCGGCTTAATGATCTGAATATCGATCTTCTCGATACAGTCTTTCTCTTCAGTAACAAGCCCGTCCAGCATCTCTTTGCTGACAGTCATGTGCCCGTCCACCGTGATATCGTTGTGCTCTCCCCACTCCACATCAGTCATATGGAATGCTTTGATCACAAGGCGGCGTAAATCTTTTACCTGTTCTGGCATTTTTCCACCTCCGTTACATTGTTATATTGTTAACATATCTTTTTTACAAAAAGGGCAGATGATAAAACATCTGCCCTTTAAATCCTGTCTAGCGTTTAATCCAATACTTCAGATATTAGATCTTAGCAACGTATTCATACGGCAGCGGTACGATCGTTCCAGGTGTCTGGATCTTGATCAACTGCTCAAGAGTAGCTTTTACGATCTGTGTCTGCTGTTCTACGTTGTGAGGACCACCCGCATTAGCACCCATAGGTACTAACGGAGCTACCGCACGAGGAGTTCCGGTCTGACGTACAACCGGAGGAAGAGCTGCAATAATGATTGTAGGAATTCCAGCCTCTTCAATCGCTCTCTGCACCAGTACTGCAGAGCGGTGGCAGGTACCTCAGCCAGCGGTGAGGACTACTGCGTCAACGTCCTCTTCTGTAAACATTTTAGCGATAGCCGGACCAGTCTCGTGTTTGAACTTCTCCTGGTTTCCGCCGCCGCCCATGAAACCTGCATGCACCGGAGCACAAGCTCTGATAAATCCTTCTGCTGCAAGCTCATGAATTCTGTCGATGGGGAACATACAGTTGATGTCCTTGTTAACATCACTGTTGTCATATCCACCGTGTGATACCATCAGTTCGCTGGATGGTGTTGTGTTCTCTATCTTTCTCCATGTGAAGTCACCGGCAAGATTAAATCTCTCCTGGTCTTTCTTATGAACACCAGCAGCTGTTGCAAGAGCTACAGACATGTCTTTCAGCTCTTTTGTAACAGGCGCCCATACTGCAGGAGGAGTAATAGGAACGAAAATTTCAGATTGTAAACCTTTAACAACCGTTAAACTCATTTTGAAACCTCCTTATTCTCCATTTGTCCACGCATCTTTTCCTGATTGCGTCGTTCTTTCTCTATATTGCTGACATACTTTTCATTTACTTCAGGACCGAGCTGCTCCGGAAAACTCATGTTCCATCCAAACTCCTGTCCCACTTTCGGCTCTGTGTCGCATATGAACATCCGCTTCGGAGCCTTGAAAAATCCAAGACGTCCTTTCAGATCCACGCTGATGCTGCAGTCGTCAACATCCACGACAACGCCTTCCATGTAAATGATCCTGTCGCCATAGTGCAAGCGTTCGTTATTCATGAAACCGCCTCTGATTAGTCGTATTTTTCCTTACGTTTCTGGCTCATCGGCAGGGACTGCTCGTTATCAACAAGCTCTACCTTCTTGCCGTATGCACCCTCGATCAGCTCTACGTTTGTAGACTTAACGTTCGGGTTCCACTTCTTCTCAGCAGCTTTCACTTCCTCGCCTGCCATAGCTGTCTTCAGCATAGCAAGTGCACGGATAGCATCCTCTTCACACAGAGTGTTGCATCCAAGAACTTCGTTCTCGATACCGGACTCGGATTTGTTGTTGTCAACCATGTATGTCATGTACTTGTTACCAACAACGAGAGCACCCTGTACTGCACAGTAGGACATTCCAACTGTCGGAACGCCTCTCATACCGATCTGCTCGATATGGCTTGCGAAGTCGATGTGGTTGTTTCCGAAACCTTCTGTTGTAACGAATGCTCCGTCAACGTCCATCATCTCTACTGTATGTCCTACACGTTTGGATACGTAGAATTTCTCAGCGTTGATCTGCGGGCTTCCTACGAATACTACACCGCAAAGGTCAACTTCCGGATCATGCAGAGCCTCAAGTACGAGTGGCTCTCTCCAGTAATGTCTGGACATCTCTTTGGATGCAGGTCCGATACATGTCAGAGCATGGATACAGCCATCCAGGACCTCAAGCGGAGATACGCATACAGGAACATTTCCTAAGTCAACGTTTGCTCTTGCTCCAAGGATACCAACCGGCTCTACAGGAAGGATGAAGTTGTCATGCATAGCTCCCTGTCCCATAATCTCTTTTACGATAACGACTTTCTTCTTGCCAGGACGACGAACCTGTTTCAGTTCCTGAGTCTCAGCAACAAGGCTCTCGTCAAGCTCTTTCATAACCTCGCGGATTTCCTGTGTAATAACATCAAATGCTGTGTGAGCAGCCATAGGTCCACGACGCTCCATGTTTGTCTTCTCCTGGATAACGATGTTACCCTTGATGAAGATCTCGCCTTTATCCGGGCATCCCGGACGGCCCCACATGATGTTCTCATCCAGGTATCCTTCGGAAGAACCGAACTCACCGATCTGAACGCCGCCTTCATCTACACCTGTCAGCATCATAACAACGCCGTCAAGGACACGTGTTACGCCTGTACCAAGGTCAGCATCGCCCTCTTTTGTAGCGATCGGCTGTACGTCCATGATTGTCTCAGAATATGTGTGGTATTTGTCAGGAGTGATGATCTCCAGGTGGAAATCTTTAACCAGTTCCTGGTTGTCGATTACTTCCTGCTCAATTCCCTCACGGATGTAAAGAGTTGTTCCCTCGATCTTTGTCTCAGGTCCTCTCTTAACTTCTGTGATCTTGAAGTGTTTTCTTGTTAAGGTTCTTACTACCTTCTCTTCCTCTGCCTCAGCTGCCGGTGCTGCTGCGCCTGCAACTGCTGCCTCTGCTGCGGGGATCTCTGCTACTGCAGCTCCGCCGTTTCCAAGTGCTCCTACCGGGATCTCAAGGTTGATGTCCTTTCCTTCTCCGATGTGGATCTTCAGCATACCGCCTGCTGCAACCGGTGCTGCTGCCGCCGGTGCTGCTACAGGTGCTGCCTCCTCCTCTGCAGGAGCTTCCTCTGCTACTGGTGTGCTTGGTGCTTTTGCTCCCTCTACTTTGTCTGCAGTAAGCGGGCAAAGAGAATCGCAGGTCTCTTTCAGTTTCGCACCTAAAACTTCCTCGATGGTAAGGCATCCATCAAGGTTCAGTAATCCTGAATCTACAAGATCGTCAAAGATTGCCGGATCTTCCAGATTAGCTGGCTCGATTGTAATGCCGCCTTCGGCTCTACAACAAAGTACTGCAGGATCATGTGCATGTGCTTTAGCTGTTTCAGCTGTGATTGACATATTTTTTCCCTCCTTGTTTTGTTGCCTGTGGATATCCCTTAAGGGATACCCCGTTTTTTATCCATGCTTTGCACGGATAAGGGTGTATATTTGCAGCCGCCGATAAACAAAAGAACACCTCTCATTTTTTCTCACCTGCGGAAGTATCGGGGTGGCTCCCGCAGGGTTTATCCGCGACAGAAATACCGTTTTTTAGAAATCGATATCCTGGCTTACTTCTTTGGATATCTTAAGTGTTCTGTAAAGAGGATGTCCAATTGTCCTCATTACGTGGTCTGTCTGATGGAAAACTTTCAGTCCCATCTTCGGACCGGAAGCCATAACTGTGTTGGAGCAGTCAGAGCAGTTACCGATGATGATGTACTCGCATCCGTCTTTCTTGAACTGCATGTTGTTCTTAACCTGTCCAGGACAGTTACCAGGTCTTAAGCATTTCAGCGGAGCGCCCGGCTTGTTCTCGATAGCCTGTTTGCATCTGCAGACAGATATAACATTGGCATTCATCTTGGAAGCGATCTCACGCATACGCTCCTCGCTTCCGCCGCAGGCACAGACAAGAAGTCCTGTCTTTGCGCCGTGGAGATCCGGGAATTCCATTGTCACAAGGATACCGCCGGTAGTCTTTGTGATAGGAGCATCCATATCTGTGGATTTTCCTGTGAAAGCTCCTCCCATGATGATCTCGCCGTACTCGCCGTCAATGCCGCCGGCTTTCTCAATCAGCTCTCCAACACTTACACCAACCGGAACGTCCATGAATACGTGTGCTTCATTGCCGCCCACCAGTTTTCCGCGAACGGTTACGTTCTTTGTGATGCATGGTTTTCTCTCATCGATAGCTTCTGCTACTTTTGCAACTGTCTCCAGGTTTACAACCACGGATCTTGCTGCTGACGGAAGCTGTGTTGTCGTAAGGTTCACGCCAAGGCACTCTCTTACTACTGCACGCTCCTCGCCCATCGGATAGATATCTGCCATCATGTGCATGGAGATGTCCGGCTCACTCTTCAGCGCCGCATCCAGGATCTTGATGGCTTTGTGATGTTTCTTCTTAATAGCAAAGATCGCTTTGTCGGCATGTGTGATCTCCATACAGTATTTCACACCGCGGATCACTTTATCCGTCTGCTCCTCAAGCTGCTGGATGTTGTGCTCCAGTCCGGGCTCGCACTCTGCCGCATTGATCAGGATGTAGCTGTGCTCCAGCTTGAATCCTTCCGGCAGCTCCGGGTTTATCTCCGGATCCATCTCACCCATGGGAGTCTCAGCAAGATTGATGTTCAGCTTAATGCCTGTCGGGAAACCGGCACCGCCCATTCCAACGATTCCCGCTTCCTTTACCATCTCAAGTTTTGTTCCCTCTTTGATAGGAACGAATTCTTCTTTCTGTTCTTCGTCTGGTTTGATGATGATGCGATCATCTGTCACTTCCTCTACCACACCATAAACACTGGAAAAAATATTTGCCCCAAGTCCAGTCGGTGTAGCGATCAGTGTGCCTTTTTCCACTGCATCGCCGGCTTTCACGATAGCCTGGCAAGGCGCGCCTACATGCTGGCGCAGTAAGATCTGTACATTTCCCATGACACTCTTCTCCTTTTCTTTTTTTATTAAGCAAAAACAGATACGGTTCATCCGTTTCCATTTACTTATCACATTCAAAACGTCAAAAGAAGACTTATCGGTCAGATTAATAAATTTTATCTATAAATCGTCTCTGCTACTTTTTTAACAGAATAACGCTGTTTTCTGGCGGAGGCATGTGGGAATCGAACCCACCCAGGACGCTCCTAACGCCCCACACTAGTTTTGAAGACTAGGAGGCACACCAGTCACCCATCTACCCCCCTATTGTTTCTCATGCCCATTAACAATAGCACAGGTTTTTTCAGAATTCAAGCCTTTTCTGAACACTTTTATATTAACAAAAAATCATTGACTTTTCAAGGCATTTACCCCATAATAGTGATTATAAAGATGAACTGCGTACTAGAATGCAGTCTAATCGTTAATTTCCTGTCATTCGGAGGGTGATTTTTGTATAAGGCACAGAGGAAACATGGGGGTTTTCAATGTGTTTTTATAAAAACTTATAGTTTTTGTCTATAAGGAAAACATTTTCTACAATTTAAGGAGGTAGTAATTATGGAGTTAAAAGCTAACGTTAACTTCGACCGCTTTGAGGCTGCACTTCAGGTAGTGGATGCTCACACTGAAGGAGAGTTCTGCCGTGTTGTAATCGGTGGTTTCCCGGAGCCAGAAGGCAACACAATGATCGAGAAAAAGAAATGGATGGAGAAGAACTACGACCAGGTTCGTACTGCTCTTATGTTCGAGCCAAGAGGACATCACGACATGTTCGGTGCTTTCCTCTGCAAACCGGTTGACCCCGAAGCTTCCTTTGGTGTTATGTTCATGGATACAGGCGGATACCTGAACATGTGCGGACACTGCACCATCGGCGCTGTCACAGTTGCTGTTGAGGCTGGTCTTGTTGAGTCCCACGAGGGCGAGAATGACGTTGTTCTCGAGGCTCCTGCCGGACTGATCCGGACAAAAGCTATCGTTAAGAACGGCAAAGTTGAGAGCGTTACTCTGACAAACGTTCCTGCATTCGTTTACAAAGAGAACCAGAAAGTAACTATCGATGGCAAAGAGATCACTTTCACAATCTCCTTCGGCGGAAGCTTCTTCGCTCTGGTTGACACTGCACAGCTTGATATCGGAGAGATCAACGGAAAGACAGTTCCCGCTTACACAGCTCTTGGTATGAAGATGCTGGATGTCATCAACAAAGAGATCCCTGTAAAGCACCCGCTGCTTGACATCGACACAGTTGACCTTGTTGAGTTCTACGGACCTACTCCAAACCCGGACAAGGCTGACTTAAGAAACGTTGTTATCTTCGGCGATGCCATGGCTGACCGTTCACCATGCGGAACAGGTACAAGCGCTAAGCTGGCTACTCTTCACCACTGGGGAGAGATCAAAGTCGGCGAGGAATTCCGTTATGAAAGCTTCATGGGAAGCCTCTTCAAGGGCGTGATCAAAGAGACAACAAAAGTTGCTGACTATGATGCAGTTATCCCGATGATCACAGGAAGCGCATATCTGACAGGTGTCGCTACATACCTGATCGATCCGGAAGATCCGCTGAAATACGGCTTCCAGGTTGGCTAATCCAGGCAGAACCCAGGAATATTCAAGATATTCTTTATAATATCAGGACAATCAGGGAGAGCGGTTCGTACCGCTCTCCTTTTGCATTAACCTCTTTCAGAAAGGGATGAGAACATGGCAAGGAAACGGCAATCCACAAAGAGCCGGATCGTAAAGGCAGCGTGGAACCTTTTTTATAAAAACGGTTACGACAATACCACCGTGGAGGATATCATCAATGCTTCCAAGACCTCCAAAGGAACTTTTTACCACTATTTCAAGGGAAAAGAAGCGCTTCTGAACACGCTCTCCAACTTGTTTGATCAGAAATATGAGGAGCTGTCCGCCACCATCGACCCGGACATGAGCGTCTATGACAAGCTGCTCTTCTTGAACCACGAACTGTTCTTTATGATCGAGAACAGTGTGGATCTCCACCTGTTGGCTTACCTGTACTCCTCCCAGCTGATCACCAAGGACAAAAAATCCCTCTCCGACAAAAAGAGGTTCTATTTCCAGTGGCTCACCCAGCTGATCCAGGAGGGGCTGGACAGCGGAGAGTTTGCCGACACATCGACGGCCGCTGAGCTGATGGATATCTACGCCATGTACGAGCGGGCTCTTCTGTACGACTGGGCACTGTTCAAGGGAAAATTCTCCCTGACCGCCCGCAGCGACAAGCTGCTCCCCCATGTTCTGGACACGTTCCGCCATGGTGTCTGACAGTCTGACATTTCAGATAGCAGCTGCCGCGGCTTTTACAGGACGCAAAGAGAGACTGCAGGGCACTTTTGCCTCTGCAGTCTCTCTTTGCATTCTTTTTTCAATTGTCATTCCACAGGGAATGGGATCACACCATGCACTCGTGGAGAGCCTCACTCTCTATCCCCGCCTCCCCCATTACAGAAAGGATGGCTTCCCGCTCTTCCAGGGCCGCACACCACGCAAGGCCGCATCCGGCGGATATGGCTCTGGGCACAGGAATGAGACGGCCGGGGGCATTCTTTTCCTTGCACGTCTTCTCCATGGCCATGGCATCGGCTGTTGTGTGAAAAGTAACAACCAGTTTTGATTCTTTTTTTCTCATTATTCGATCACTACTTCAAAGCAACCGTCTTTCTCTGTCGACACTGCCTTCTTGCCGTGGTCTTTTGCGTATTTCTCCACGTTCATCTTCTGATGGGGCTCACTTACAAGCACCTTCACAGGGCCGTCTGCATTTTTGAGAGCCTCGGCGGTCAGCATCAAAGGTTCCGGGCAGGAAAGACCTCTTGCATCTACTTCCTTCATATTATTTTACCTTCTTTCTTAGAATAACATATCTGAAACTATTTTGCACTCTCTCTTTTATTTGTGAATGCAATGATAAAGCACACGATGATACAGATGATCACAGCTACTTTTCCGGCAGGTGTGGCTGCTCCTGCAACAACATCTCCCGTCTCTGCATTAAGGGCTGTACCGCTGGATGCAAGTCCAAGGTTGTGGCACAGTGCAGCTCCGAAGAACAGGCCAAGAACTGTCACCGCAGAGTCAGAAGATCCCTGTCCGGCAAGGACAAGCTGGCGCAGCGGGCATCCTCCTGCAAGTACAGCAGCAAAACCTACCGCGTACATACCCAGGATGTTCCACAGATGCTCAGAGTGGGCAATGATGCCCGGTGTATCAAATCCCAGTACGAAGTTTCCTGTTGCAATGTTGTAGATCAGCATCACAACAAAGAGCCCGGCGATCACAGTGAGAAGATCAAAGTTCTTCATCAGGATCACGTCTCTGATGCTTCCTGCGAAGCACATTCTGGACTTCTGGGCAAATGCGCCGAAGATCAGTCCGCCGATCAGAGAGATGATAATGGGTGCGTGCATACTTCCCGGGCCAGCCTCACTGGACTTAAGAAGCGTTGTACACAGCGCCAGCAAAAGGATACCCACCATAATAGCCGGCAGCACTACGCCGCTGGACTTCTGGGTCTCATGTGCTCTTCCCAGGCTGAAGCCTTTTTTCAATGCAAAAGCTCCTGTAGCAACACCCAGGATAAATCCGATCAGTGCCACCCAGGCGTTCAGATCGCCTGCGGACATACGGATCACCATACGGAGCGGGCATCCAAGGAACACAAGGGAACCGATCATAATGACCATTCCAAGGACAAAACGGATCATAGGTGAAGATCCGGCTGTGGAACGGTACTCTTTTGTGGCAGCCGAGATCGCAAAGGCTCCGAGAACGATGCCAATGATCTCAGGACGTGCATACTGCACAGTGTCAGCCTGGTGCATGCCCAGGGCACCGGCTGTGTCGCGGACAAAGCAGGCGATACAGATCGCCATATTGGCCGGGTTTCCAAAGTATGCGAGTGCTGCCGCTACCAGACCGCATACCACCCCTGCCAGCGCAAGTTTTTTCTTTGAGTCTGACAAGTTAAAATTCATTTGTACTTCCTCCTTTACTCTCTTTCACTCAAGAAAACAGATTTACCGAAAAGCCTGCAGGAACTGCTATTCCTCATCCCGGGCAAGCTCGCGGATGGCTCTTATGGCCGTCTCTACCTCCTCATCTGTGGTATAGTGGGAAAAACTGAACCTTACCGCCCCCTGTTCCACCGTTCCGAGAGCCTGGTGCATCAGAGGCGCACAGTGGGCTCCGGGTCTTGTGGAAATTCCATATTCTGTAAGAAGTTCATCACCAACTTCTGAGGAGTCATAGTCACCGATATTGAGGGAGACGATGGGACATCTCTCCCCTCCGGAAAAATCTCCATACACAGTAATGCCGGGAATATCTTTTACTCCATGATAGAAATTCCACATGCATTCCTGTTCTCTTCTGCGGATCTTGTCTATACCTGTCCGCTCAATGTACTCCACGGCCGCATGGAGTCCCGCTATGCCGTGTCCGTTCATGGTCCCCGCCTCCAGAGCTGTCGGCATCTGGGAGGGATGGGTCCTGCTGTAGGTCTGAACGCCGCTGCCGCCGCTTTTTAAAGGCCGGACTTGAACCCCTTCCCGCACATACATGCCGCCGGTCCCCTGGGGCCCCAGGAGGCCTTTATGACCTGTAAAGCAGAGGATATCTATATGCATCTTTTCTACATCAATAGGAAATACGCCTGCCGTCTGGGAGGCATCTACAATAAAGAGCAGACCATGCCTTGCAGCAATCTCCCCGACTCTCTCAATGTCCACCAGATTGCCTGTCAGGTTGGACCCGTGTGTACACACAATGGCCTTTGTCTCCGGACAGATGGCTTTCTCAAAATCTTCATACTCAATGCATCCCTTTTTATCGCTTTCCACGATGGTCAGGCGGACGCCCTTTTCCTCCATCTCATAGAGAGGCCGCAGCACGGAATTGTGCTCCAGCATGGTGGTGATCACATGGTCTCCGGGATTTAAGACTCCCTTGATAGCTATGTTCAGACTCTCTGTGGAATTGCTGGTGAACACCAGCTGACGGGGATCTTTTCCCCCAAAAAAGTGACAGAGCTTCTCTCTCGTGTCATATATCGTTCTCGATGCTTCCAACGAGGCTGCGTGCGCTCCCCTGCCGGCATTCCCCATGGACTGCATGGCTGTCACAACCGCCCGGATCACTTCCTCCGGTTTCTGCATCGTCGTTGCCGCGTTATCCAGATAGATCATTTTCATTCCTCCAATCTGTCTTCTGCTTTCTTACCTACTTAGTATACTTCCCTTTTGTTCCTTACGTCTAATCATTAAAAACAATATATACGCTATATTTATTTGTATTTTCTATGATTTCTTTTATATTTATCAATCCGTCTATAAAAGGATGGATTTATCCAAATTACCGATTGGATTGTTCTTTGGCATTCTGATACTATCAGCTTATACAATGGAGGGGAGTAAGAATACGGAGGAATGAAATGAAGAAAAAGAAAATGCTACTATCTGCGGCTCTTTTAATTTTAGCAGCAGCCGCCGGACCAGTAACCACACACGCCGAAGATGCCACTGTCACCATTGCAGATCCATATTTAAACAAAGTGATATGCAATTCTCTCGGCAAAACAGAGGACACCCCGATCACCAAAGAAGAAATGCTCAGCATCACCGAACTCAGCAGCGACAGCCTGCCCTATGTAAACTCTCCTGCAGAAGATTTAAAAGAGCATAATCGGGGCATTGTCTCCCTGGAAGGTTTACAATACGCCGAGAATCTTGTCAGCCTGGATCTAAGCGAAAACCGCATATGCGATCTTTCTCCGCTGTCAGAGTTGAAAAATCTCACTTACCTTGAACTTGACCGCAATAACATCAGAGATCTGTCACCCCTTTCAGGGCTTTCCAGCCTTGAACATTTAAACATATACAACAATTTTTTGGAGGATATAACTCCTCTGTCCAGCCTGCATAATTTACAGTTTCTGGATATGCACTACGCAAACAGAGAAGGGACCGTTATCGATCACACTCCCCTTTCTTCATTAACCAGCCTGAATTACCTAAGCGTAGAAAGTAATCATCTCTCAGATATCCATTTCCTTCAGCCCTTGGCAGAAAGTGGAAATCTGAAAACCATTTTAGTACGGGCCAATTCGATTACCGATTTCAGCGTTTTGAGTGATATGCTTTACCAGGAATACCAAGAAATGTATCCCAGCGGAATGCCAGGTTTAGAGGAGCCCCAGGAAACCTCCATCATGGTTGGCACTAACAACCAGACTCCTCTTTCTGAGCCCCTGCAAATACAAGCCCCCTCCGAGGGCGGCGAAATCCGCATCGCCCTGCCGGAATTCAGCGGCTTTGAGAAAGTAGAAGAATATTTTTCCGACTTTGCTTCAATGATGGAAATGGATTTAAGACAGTTAAGCCTTGAAGATACCACCGGGGATGTTGATGTCTTCTATGACTCAGCTGCAAATGAAGCTGTTTTTTCTTTTTCTCCGAACATAGTCGGGACCCCTATAGATTTTAGCACCCGCCTGATACTCGGTATCTGGGGCACAGACTTTGAAGCCCAGATGCCAGTACATATCACCCAGTCTGCGGAATTTAATTTTGACCTGAACATCGAAAACGGATCTAAGCAGATATTATTTATTGACACTGACCAGGAAGAGTACATCTCCTCAGACTATGTCACCGGCAAAATAACAAATTTGAACGGTTCAAGTCCTGTACTTAAAGATGTCCAAATCTCTTTCACAGGAACCTGCGAATGGCGGAACAGTATATCACAGGATATCTTTTCTGCGGATGATGTACAGATCAGCGGAGATCATTTCCGTTTTAAAATAAAACAAGATAAAGATCGCTCTGCAAAAGGAAATTTCCTCTTGAATCCAACCATACAATTTCAGATTGAAGGCAGCGATTCAACGTATACTCTGGAGCGGGGTGCTTTCAAAATTTATAATGTTTACGTGGCCAGTGATACTATAAGCAGCATGGACGACAGACTGACATTTGATATAGCTTCTCTTCAAGACGGAACCTGCCAGTCCGCCCCCTTTGAGATCCAGTTCGAAAACAATGCGAGAAGTATCAGCTCGGTAACCGTAGAGGCTTCTAGCGGCAGCCGTTTATCTGCATCTGTCAGTGAAGACAAATCCTCTTTCACAATTCAGACAGATACCAAGGGGTTAAAAGATGTTTATACCATCCAAATCTTTTTAGAGACTGGCGGTGCTAACGAAGCTCCGATCTATCTGCCCTCCGCGGAACCCAAACTCATATACAGCACCAGGAATTCCAGCATAGAAGATCAGCTGACCCTATCTCCGCTTACGATCGAGAAGGGTGCGGAAGACACACTGCAGCTTCTCTATCAGGGTTCTCCCTGCAGTGAATTCATTGTTTCTTCTGACAGTTCCAACATAGTGGAGGTAAGTGGAAACACATTAAAAGGCTTAAATCCCGGTTCCGGCACTGTACAGTTTTCAGATGTAACCGTGCCGTATCCGGTAGAAGGGGAAGTTATGAACGTAACTTATCTTCCCGGAAAAGCTTTCAATATTACTGTCACGGAGACCGTAATGCCCCCTTCCACAGGAGATTCAGACACAGCGGATGATACATCCCAGACCGGATCCAGCGAATCCAAACTTGCCCCCGCCGCCAAAACAGGGGATACTTCCGATGTGCTTCCCTGGTTCCTGATCTGTATGGGTGCTTTTGTTCTGATAATGGTCTGCAGAAACTGTCATTTTAGACTTAGAAAAAAATAATTCTTTTACAAATAAAAATGAGTATGCTGCGTTGACAGCATACTCATTTTTTAACAAGATCCTTATTTTTCAATATGATACATTTCTTTCACTGTGCGGATAAACCGCTGCGCAGACTTGGACAGGGGGTGGTTCTTGTTGTACACAAGATTCAGGTCTCTCCCGTCATCCGCATCAGGTATGGGAAATTCCAGCACTCTTCCGCTCTCCACCTCGTTTTTGGCCGCCAGTCTGGACAGGATGGAGACTCCCATGCCCTGCACCACTGACTTTTTGATAGTCTCCTGATTGGCAATACTGGCAATGATGCGCAGCCTCTCAGAGCGGATCCCCAGATGGCGCAGCTGCTTTTCCGCCTCCTTGCGGGTTCCGGATCCCTCCTCACGCATGATGACGCTCTCTTCCTGTATCCAGTATATATCGCTTCCCATCCGCTTATATTCCCGGTATTTTTCCGTGTTTGGCGTGATCACCACCAGCTGGTCTTTGTAGAACGGAATGTATTTGCAGAATTTCTTCTCAAGCACAGTGCCCGTAAAACCGATATCCACGGAACCTTCCGCCACCTGTTCTGCCACCTGGGAGCTATCCGACTCAAGGATCCTCAGTTGCTCACCGGGATGCTTTTCATTAAATTTCGCCAGAATATCAGGGAGAAGATATTCCGCAGGGATCGTGGAGGCCGCGATCGTGACGCATTTCTGCTCCTCCTCGTCATGCCTTCCGAACTCTTCTCTTATTTTCTCTGTCAGATCCAGGATCTGGCGCGCATAGGTATAGAGCTTCTGCCCCTCCGGAGAGAGCGACACCTCTTTTGTGTTGCGCACAAATACCCGGGTATCCAGTTCCTTTTCCAGGGATGCAATGTGGGCGCTGATCGTGGGCTGTGTCAGAAACAGCTTTTTCGCTGCTTTCGAGAAACTGCCGGACTGCGCCACCTCCACAAATGCTTCCAATTGTTTTAAATTCATCAGTATGCTACCCTTTCACTTTCCGCGCCCGTCTTTCTTGTCACTTTGACAGTGTCCATATACTCCAGAATAGGCTTCGCACTCTTTCTGCTGGTCTGGAACATGTCACGGACCTGGGCGATGGTTATCACAGGCTCCTCCTTCAGTCTCTCTTTGATCTTCTCTTTTGCCTGCTCCATGTAGGCGGACAGAGTGTACATCTCCTCTGTCACCTTCACAATCTTCTTTTCCTCCAGAAGGATGTTCAGGATATCATCCTCCACCTCCTGGCTCACTCCCTTCACCGGGATCTCGCCGTACCGGACAAAGTCAAATCCCGCCTTCTCCATAGCGCCAAGGAGAGTTTCGGACACCTTCTGATATGTGTCATCTTTGCACACCTGGTAGTCCGGCGTACACAGGAACTCGTCCACTCTTTTTACGACGTTCTCCTCCTCCAGACGGCTGATGTAGAGATCAAATACGTTGGGCTTGATCTTCGGGAAAAATCCTGTGTGGATCTGAGCCTTCTTCACACCGTAGCGGTAGGGGTATCGCTTCTCGTACTTCTCCAGCTCCGCCAGGATCTTCTCCCTGGCCTGAACGGCAGCCTGCCTGTGCCACACATAGGTGTCTTTCCTCATAGGGAACACAAGGATCACACCCTCTTTTTCCAGATCTTCCACATCCCGGGCGATTTCCTCCCCGGTGAGGGCTGTCAGCTTCGCCAGTTCCGACAGGGTGATCATCGTCTCCCCGTGGGATCTGACATGCATCTCCACCACATCCGCCGTGGAGCCAGACTCTTTCCGCTCCAGATCCTCGATGACCTGCTGCTGGAAACGCCTGTGGACAGCAGGGTTGGGCTCCAGGACCACACCGCCTCCGATGGTCTCCATGGGCGAGTAGAAGCGGACAACAAACTTGTCTCCCTTCTTCACCGCGATCTCTTCCTCCAGGCGAAGCTGCACGTAGCCGCTCTCCCCTGGTCCGATCTCCTCCTTGTCCAGAAGGACCGCACGGCAGAGGATCTCGCTTGTGCCGGTAAAGAGGTGCAGCCTTGTATGGTTGGTCAGCACCCGCATGGAAGAGTCCAGGATCTGCATTTTAACATCCAGAAGATCCGTGTTCTTCATGCTGTCAGGCGGCGCCAGGACACATCCTCTGCTGATCTCCCTCTTCTTGATGTTAGAGAGGTTGATGGCAACACGCTGTCCTGCGTAACATTTTTCCACATCTTCTCCATGCACCTGTATGCTGCGGATCTTGCTGCTCTTTCCGATGGGGTACATTTCCAGCGTGTCGTCTTTTGTGATGGTACCGCTCAGGAGCGTTCCTGTAATGATCGTCCCAAAGCCGGACAGAGAGAAGGCTCTGTCTATGGGAAGGCGGGGAATGGTGGCTGTATCTTTCTCTTCCACCTCTTCCTCTGCCATCTTCTGGATCACGTCCACAAGGTGGGGAAGGCCTTCCCCGGTGGCTGCCGACACCCGGACAACAGGCGCCTTTTCCAGGAAAGTGCCTGCAAGCTCTTCCCGGATCTCCTCTTCCACCAGCTCCAGCCAGTCCTCCTCTACCAGATCACACTTATTGAGGACAATAATACTCTTCTCAATACCCAGCAGGTTCAGGATATCCATGTGTTCCCGGGTCTGGGGCATGATACCCTCATCTGCCGCCACCACAAGGAGCACCATATCCATTCCCACCACGCCGGCCACCATGTTGTTGATAAATTTCTCATGGCCCGGCACATCGATAATACCGGCCCGGTCTCCTCCCGGCAGGTCAAACCATGTAAAGCCCAGATCTATCGTAATACCCCGGCGCTGCTCTTCCTCCCACCGGTCCGTGTTTCTGCCGGTAAGGGCCTTGATGAGCGTGGTCTTGCCGTGGTCGATATGTCCGGCTGTTCCGATAATGATATGCTTCACTGCTCCAGCACCTCCAGTTCTTTCAGCTCCCGCGCCGCCAGATCCGCATCCTCCGCTGACACCGTACGCATATCCATGAGAATGGTGTCATTGACAGTCCTTGGTATGATGGGAACCGGGAGATGGCGCATCCGCTCCTCCAGCTCAGGCACGGAGATCTTCTCCGGCGCAATGGCCACGCCCCAGCTCTCAAGTCTCTCCATCGGCAGGGAGCCTCCGCCGATCTGGGACTGGCAGGGTACCAGGCTGATCCCGGCCGGGAGTCCCAGCCTTCGAAGCTTCCGGGCAAAGGAGGCCGCAGACTTCTTCACGTCCTCAGCCGGGCGGGTGATCATCCGCAGAACCGGAATGTTCTGCACCGCCTTCTCCTCCGACAGGTACTCATGGAGCACCAGCTCCAGGGCCGCAGCGGTGAACTTATCGATCCGCAGCGCCCTGGTAAGCTGGTTCTTCTTCATCATGTCAATATACTTCTTTCTGCCCACGATAATGCCTGCCTGGGGGCCGCCCAGCAGCTTGTCCCCGCTGAAGCAGACCACGTCCGCTCCCTTTTCTATGGAGCTGCGCACCGTGGGCTCGTATGTAAGCCCGTATCTGGACAGGTCGATGAGGACACCGCTTCCCAGATCCTCGATGACCGGGATGTCTTTTTCCCTTGCAAGGGGGATCAGCTCATCGATATCCACTGTCTCTGTAAATCCCACGATACGGTAGTTGCTTGTGTGAACCTTGAGGAGGGCTTTTGTCTCCTCCGTCACCGCCTCCTCGTAATCTGAGAGATGGGTTTTATTTGTAGTTCCCACCTCCACAAGAGAAGCGCCGCTTTGTTCCATCACATCGGGAATACGGAACTTGCCGCCGATCTCCACCAGCTCGCCTCTGGAGACCACTACCTCCCCGCCTTTTGCCAGGGAGCTTAAGATCAGCATCACAGCCGCCGCATTATTGTTGACAGCCATGGCAGCCTCCGCGCCGGTCAGGCGGCAGAGCAGTTTCTCAAAGTGGGAGTATCTCTCTCCTCTCCTTCCCGCCTCCAGATTGTACTCCAGGTTGGAATATCCGCTGACAAGATCCGCCGCTCTCCTCATGTGTTCACCGGAAATAGGGGCGCGACCCAGATTTGTGTGAAGGATCGTTCCCGTCCCGTTGACTACCTTCTTCATATTCGGCGTATTGACGGCCTGCACTCTGGCCTCAATATACTTTACAAGAAGACCGGTTCTCTCCTGCGCCTTCTCTTCCTCCTGGCAGGTTCCGATAAAGGCCCTGAGGGCGTCTGTCTCGAGACGTATGGCCTCCATGACAGTCTCCCTGCTGTAGTCCCTGATCAGCTCCTGTATTTTCTCATCCGCAAGCAGAATGTCCACCTTGGGTATGCTGCGGTATAACTTACTTTTGTCCATATTCCCTTCCTCGCATCCTGTTGGATCTGACCGCTAAGACAGGACGATCAGCTTGTCGCTTTTCGGTCCTACCTTTCCGATCACGGATACTTTTGTATCCATATGCGCGTGCTCAAAATCACGCATCACATTTTCCAGATCTTCCAGCGCCACAGACAGGAGAAGTCCACCCGACGTCTGCGGATCGTACAGAAGATCGATATAATGTTCCTCCACGCCCCCGGTCTCAACCTTGTTCATAGAGTAGCCCCTGTTCTTGTATGCTCCGGCCGGGACAAGGCCCATCTTTGCATAGTCTATGGCATCCTCCATGTAGGCGATGTCGTGGACGCGCAGTTCAAATGTCACTTCACTGGCCTCTGCCATCTCCACACAGTGGCCCAGAAGCCCGAACCCTGTGATATCCGTGCAGGCAGATACCCGGTATCTCTCCGCCACTTTCTTTGCCTTTTTATTCAGAGAGGCCATCACGGTCTGGGTCTCTCTTATAGCGGAAGGAGACGCCATCTCAGCTTTCACAGCCGTGTTGACGATGCCGCTTCCGATCTGCTTGGTAAGTACCAGGATATCCCCCGGTTTGCATCCGTAATTTTTGAATATCTTCTGCGGGTGCACAAAGCCGGACACGCACAGCCCGTACTTGGGCTCATCGTCCTGGACGGAGTGTCCGCCTACCAGGACGGCGCCGGCCTCTTTCACCTTGTCTGCACCCCCTGCCAGGATGTCTCCCAAGATAGCAGGGTCGAGACAGTTGGGGAATCCTACGATATTCAGGGCCACCGCAGGCTCGCCGCCCATGGCCCAGACATCACTCAGGGAGTTGGCCGCCGCGATCTGGCCGAACATGTAGGGGTCGTCCACAATGGGCGTAAAAAAGTCCACGGTCTGGATCATGGCGATATCGTCTGTCACTTTATAAATGGCTGCATCGTCGGATGTCTCAATGCCGACGATCAGGTTGTCATCCTGGAATTTTGGCAGCTTGCTCAGAACCTGGGCAAGGGTCTCCGGACCTATCTTGGCCGCTCAACCTGCCGTCTTGCTAAGTGTGGTCAGTCTGACATCTGATTTCATAATAAAAATATCCTCCTTCGCTCTCCCGTCCCGTTTATGGGCGCAGGATCTTAGCAGCGCCGGCCATCGTCTCCACGATGCTGTACATATTTGTCACAGATCCCACTGCCAGCTTCTCTTTCAGTCCGTAATAGTCCAGGCATGTACCGCATGTCTGGATCTCCACGCCCTGTGCCTCCAGGGATTTCAGATCCTCCAGGCAGTCTGAGCCTTCACATGTGAGCGTAGCGCCGCCGTTATAGAATAACATGGTCTTAGGCAGTTCCTCAAGCTGTGTCACTGCAAAAATGAAGCTTTTTGCCAGAACTTTTCCAAGTTCGTCATTTCCCTCTCCCATCCGGTCGGAAGCCATGACAACGATCATGTTTCCTCTTGCATCGGGAATGCAGGCTGTATCCTCCGCTGCGTCAGATGCGGCCGGAGCTCCCTCCATCTGGATCGTCACTTTGTATTCTCCTTCTCCCAGCTTCTCGGATGTCACTTTTCCGCCGCTTGAGGAAGCCATCTTTGTCACGTTCTGTACAGAGATTTCGTTATCAACCAGAACCTCGATGGTCTCCGGGCCTGTCAGGGCCTGCATGGCCTTCTTTGTCTTGATAACCGGTACCGGACACTTGTCTCCCATTGCATTTACTGTGATCATACTGTATTCCACCTTTCTTTTGCGGGCTTTTGTTCTGTTTTTCTTCCGGGCATGGGCCGCTTTGCTCTGCCTGCGGAGGGACGCCCACTTATAGAAACATTCTATCACTGATAGTGCAAAAGGTAAAGGTCATATCCATAATATTCCACAAATTTCGCAAACATATTCCCAATAGAATTGAAGGCATGCGCAAGGTATGCTATAATTCTCCGCACAAGAGACATGTTACTAATCAGGAAACGAGGTTGATATATATATGTGGATAGCTGATAACTGGAAAGATTACGAGGTACTGGACTGCAGTCAGGGCGAAAAACTGGAACGCTGGGGGGATTATCTCCTGATCCGGCCGGACCCCCAGGTCATCTGGGATACCCCAAAGACACTGAAGGGCTGGAGGAAATGCAATGCCCACTATCACCGCAGCAAGAAGGGCGGCGGAGAGTGGGAATTCTTCGACCTCCCCTCCCAATGGGCCATCCACTACCGGGATCTGACATTTAATCTGAAGCCCTTCAGCTTCAAGCACACCGGACTTTTCCCGGAGCAGGCTGCCAACTGGGATTGGTTTTCTGAAAAGATCAGACAGACAGGGCGGCCTGTCAAGGTCCTGAACCTTTTTGCCTACACTGGAGGCGCCACTTTGGCTGCAGCTGCGGCAGGAGCTGCGGTGACCCACGTGGACGCCTCCAAGGGTATGGTCACCTGGGCGAAGGAGAATGCTGTCTCCTCCGGTCTGAAGGACGCGCCCATACGATGGCTGGTGGACGACTGTACCAAGTTCGTAGAGCGGGAGATCCGCCGCGGAAACCACTACGATGCCATTATCATGGATCCGCCTTCCTATGGCAGGGGACCCAAGGGAGAGATCTGGAAGATCGAGGATTCCATCCATCCCTTTATCAAGCTCTGCACAAAGCTCCTGTCAGACCAGCCTCTCTTCTTCCTTGTGAATTCCTACACCACAGGGCTGGCCCCTGCTGTACTCACTTATATGCTGAGCACAGAGCTGAAGGACTTCGGAGGACACGTAGAATCACAGGAGATTGCTCTGCCTGTGACATCCTCAGGACTCTTCCTTCCCTGCGGCGCTTCCGGACGTTGGGAAGTATAGGCGCGCACCTTTTTTACCGGACTGTGGCACAATAAATGGTTTTTTTTGCACTTTCAATGATTTTCCATGTAAAGCAGTTGTTTTTCTTTTGTTTGTCTGGTACATTGGAACTATGTTGAATGTAAAGATTATAAAAAACCCGGATGAACTGAATATGACTACTCCCCACGAGATCACGCATCTTCTGTGGGGCACCAGATCCATTCCCCGCACGTATGTTTATATTGGCTTTGTGCCGGGGGATGGATTTTATGTACGTATGGTATGTGAGGAGAAAGATCCAAGGAGGACCTACACAGAGCCCCAGGATCCTGTTTACCAGGACAGCGCCATGGAGGCTTTCCTTCTCTTTTCACACGACGGGCAGGCGCCCGGCACATACCTGAATTTTGAGATCAATGCCAATGGCGCACTTCTGGCGGCCTACGGTCCCAACCGCACTTACCGCTCCTACTTCTCGCCGGAAGAATTCCGGCACTTCCGCCCTGCAGCTGAGGTGAAGGAGGATCACTGGAGCGCTTCGGTGCATATTCCACTGTCGATCCTGGAGCATATATACGGGCCACTCGACTTGAAGAAGGGAAGCACTTTTTACTGCAACTTCTACAAGATATCCGAGAGCCAGGATATCGAGCATTATGCGGCTTACGCCCCCATCATCTCCCCTGTCCCGTCGTTCCATATGCCGGAATATTTTGCAGAGTCGGTTCTCGAATAACAGAGAAATATTTTTTGAGGAGGATATATCTATGAAAATCTACAAAGCTACTGACTACCGCGACATGAGCCGCAAAGCGGCAAATATCATTTCTGCCCAGATCATTATGAAGCCTGACTGTGTGCTGGGTCTTGCCACAGGCTCCACTCCCATCGGTACATACGAGCAGCTGGTGGACTGGTACAAAAAGGGCGATCTGGATTTCTCCGGAGTCACTACAGTCAATCTGGATGAGTACAAGGGGCTGACAAAAGACAATGACCAGAGCTATTACTACTTTATGCACAGCAACCTTTTTGATCATGTAAATATTCTTCCGGAAAACACACATCTTCCGGACGGTACAGAGCCAGACAGCGCCAAAGAGTGTGCCCGCTATGAGAGCCTGATCCAGTCTCTGGGCGGTGTGGACCTGCAGCTTCTGGGACTTGGACACAACGGCCACATCGGATTCAATGAGCCGGGTGCAGCGTTTGAGAAAGAGACCCACTGTGTGGATCTCCAGGAGAGCACCATCGAGGCCAACAAGCGCTTCTTCAACTCTGCCGACGAGGTACCGCGCCAGGCCTACACCATGGGCATCAAGACCATCATGCAGGCAAAGAAGATCCTTGTGGTAGTGAATGGCGAAGGAAAGGCAGATATTGTAAGAGACGCCTTCTTCGGTCCGGTCACTCCTTCCGTTCCGGCCTCCATCCTTCAGATGCACAACGATGTGACTCTGGTAGCTGACGCCGCCGCTCTCTCAAAGGTACCGGCGTTCAAATAGGATATCCGGCTGGTATAACAGCACAGCTTTTAAAAAAGGACAGACAGGGAACATTCCCGGCTGTCCTTCTTTTTATGTGTTTCTTTTAGGGGTACGCTCGCTGCTCCTCCAGGATCTCTATCACTTCCCGCAGGTCTTTGCATATCCGGAAAGCTATTTTTTCCAATTCCCCGTCTGGCTGCACAAGATCCGGCACCATGACCGCACGCATACCGGCGGCCGTTGCAGAGCGGATCCCATTTGGCGAGTCCTCAAGGGCCATACTCCGCTCAGGCGCTGTACCCAGCATACGGCAGGCTTTCAGGTAGATCTCCGGGTCCGGTTTGGCGTTCTCCACCATATCCCCGAACATAAATTCGTCGAAGAAGGTGTAGATCCCGCCTTTTTTCAGCATGTAGGTGGAGTGTTCTCTCCTGGAGGAAGTGGCCACTGCCATCTTGTATCCATTCTGCTTTCCATACCGAAGGATCTCACGGACGCCCGGCTTCAGCGGCACACCCTCCGCCTCCTCAATCTGCCTGTAATACTTTCTCGTCTTCTCGGAAAATATGTCCATCGGGAAATCAGGCCCATAGACTCTTCGAAAAAATTCTGTCCGGCTCTTAAGGTTCATGCCCAGCGTGTGAACGATCTGTTCCCCCACTTGGCCTGCTCCCAGCTCTTCCCCGGTCTGCCAGCACCCATCAGAATTCAATCCCCTGTCCCAGGGCATCCTTCAGATAGCTTGTGACATCCTCCAGTTTTCGGATCATCTCCTGCTTTTCTTCCCAGGCTTCCCCCTGCATTTCCTTGTTTACCAGTGCATTTTTTACATGTTTCAGTTCATGGATCAGTTCTTCTGTCATAGCGCATCCTCCCTTCCTCTGTCTGTTCTCTATTGTATCCCGGCATATTCTGCCTGTCCAGCTCCCGGAAATATAAAAGAAAAATGCAGCCACCTCACGCCTCCGGCACTTGCGCCCTCTGCCTGATGACTGCACTTATCCCACTGAGGTATCATCACATTTTTTCACTTTTTCACATCTCTCCCCTACCGGTCTGCTTTCTTATCTCTGGACGGAAGACCATTGTCAGCCAGTCCCATCTCATGTTTCAGCGTATCGTCCGGGATCTCTCTGGCGTCATCCATCCGCTTCCAGAAATGTGCGAGCGCAAATGCTGTTCGGCTTCCAAAACGCAGCCGCCCCACCTCTTCGTGATGTCCCGATGCCTTCATGCCAAGCCAGTATTCTGCAAGTATCCAGCATACTGCCAGAAGCGCTACTGTGAACAGAATGATCATAAGAAGTTCTCTCGTCATAGCTTCCGCCTCCTTTCTTTGTTCTTGTTATAATTGTAGTTCTTTTACGGTTGATAGTCAATAATTTATCTGATAATTATTCCTTATTCTAACGCGCTGGCTGGATTTTTCAAAATTTTAGCACTCAGGTGTTGACAGCGCTGATAATAAGTGTTATATTACAAATAGAACAAAAGAAGAGGTCAAAAAGGAGCAGTGTTCCAAAGGCTTCCTCTTCCAATGTTCCGCAACTCGACACCTCGGATTTCTCCGACAGTGCTAACAATGAACAACATATGATCTTTTGAAAGGAGATATGACTTATGATGATGCCTAGTATTTTTGGAGAAAACTTATTTGATGAGTGGATGGACTTTCCATTTGATGATGATTTTGACAAATACTTCTTTGGTAAGAAGAACCCACTGTACGGGAAGCATGCAAAGAATATGATGAAGACGGATGTAAAAGAGACGGACGGCACCTACGAAGTAGACATTGACCTGCCCGGATTCAAGAAAGATGAGATCAGTGCCAAACTGGAAAATGGCTATCTGACCGTCTCCGCAGCCAAAGGGCTGGACAAAGATGAGAAGGACAAAAAAGGCAAATACATCCGCAGGGAGCGCTATGCAGGCGCTATGAGCAGGAGCTTCTATGTAGGCGACAGTGTGACACAGGATGAGATCAAGGCCAGATATGAAGACGGTATCCTGAAACTGTCCGTTCCAAAGAAAGATGCAAAAGCAGTGGAGAAAAATGACTGCATTGCCATTGAAGGATAGCCCACATAAATGGAATGAGGCGGTTCCCCAACGGGAGCCGCCTTTTTCTATGCCTTTTTTATCATTCCATAGCAACAAAAAACAATTCAGATATGCGAGCCTGCGACAGATCATTTCACCCCAATTTTCTCTGTCGGTTTCACAATTGGATTAGATAGGAAGTTCCAGATAGATATCTTTTCCTTCCTTGATAGAGATTACAACCTTACCGCCCTTGATGGTCGTAACTGCTCCCTGCACACTGGCAGCTGCCTCCACTGCCGGCGCTGCTGACGTTTCCTCAGCTGTCTCCTTTGCGGGCGCTTCTTCCTCGCCGCTGTCATCCTTGTATCCTTCCACATTGTCCGGTGTAAGAGGACATAAGGAGTCGCTTGTCTTGCTGAGCTTTGCGCCAAGTACCTGTTTGATCTTCAGACATCCGTCCAAAGACAGCAGTCCGGAGTCCACCAGCTCATCAAAAATCGCGGGATCTTCAAGGTTTGCCGCCTCAATAGTGATTCCCGCTTCTGCCCTGCAGCAGAGCACTGCCGGATCATTGGCATGCTGTTTTGCGGTTTCCGCTGTAATTGACATTTTTATTACCTCCTAACATTTTTTCTATCTTTAAGTATAGTAATTCTGAAGCATAAATGCCAATTGATTTTGCAAATGCACTTATAGATGATCTCTATCTGCCTGCTCCCATATCACACATTTCCTCCCGCATCCGCTCTGCCTGCTCCGCTTCAAAATAGGGAAGGATCTGTGCCATGTCCCCCGCTCCGGCCAACAGGTGAAAAGTCCCTTTGCAGATGCCGCAGGATCTGGCGATAAAATTCTGCCGGAGAGTCACATACTGTATATGGTCGCATCTGGCGGCCACAATGGTGCGCCCCCAGCAGCCGGAAGCCGCCTTGACAAACCCACCGGACATTGTCATGCCGGAAGTACGATAGCGCAGCGCCAAAACCGCCGGTCCTGCCGCCGCAAGAAGGATCAGACAGGCCGCCGCTGCCCCATGATACAAGTGCATATACTCCGCCGGTATATACCCTGGCAGCCAAAAGGAAGCCAATCCCCCGGCAGCCGCCACACAGGCCTCGTACAGGGCAAGGGGCCAGAGCCATGCTGCCCAGACAGAGCGAGGCTGCCTTTTCACTTCCCGCTCCGCAATAGCGGCAAACTCCGGCAGGATCAATTTTAACTTTTCACACACTTCCTGCTCTGATCCATAGAGAATGAGAAAAGACTTCTTCTCCCCCTTGTCATCCCCCATCCCCACATTGACGATCTCCGCCATGTATTTCCCCCAAATGCGGGCGATCAGCGTCTGACGCAACTTCAGCGCCTGTATCATATCCACAGGGATGGTATACTCCACCTTTTTCAGAATGCCGTAGCGGATATAGATCCGGTCCCTGCGTCTCTTCACAGAGAAATCCAGATACCGGACAAAATCTTTGATGATATCCCAGACAGCAGACAGGACAATGACGATGGCTGCCAGGAAACTCACGGCAGATCTAAGAAGAGAGTCAAAAACATCCCCGTCGCCCAGCGCCTCCGCCGCCATGACCACAGCGCCCATAAGCCCTAAGACTACCGCCACAATGGAGAGCACGCTCATGGAGCAGATGCCGTGACGGATAATATCCTGGGAGCCGGCCCGGAAATCATAAGCCTCCTTTTCCCCCGTCTCTGATTCCTCTGTCCTCTCCTTCTCACCTCGGAGGAGAGACTCTACCTCCGCCTTGAAGGCCTCTGCCTTCGCCTTTTTCAGGACAATGGTGACATCTGTGCTGTTGGCAGTAGATAGACTCCCTGTGTCCATTTTGACCTTGCAGGTCCCCACAAGCATCTCAAACAGGTTCTGCTCCAGATTGATATTGGATATATTTTTGATTCCTATGGTGTTCTCCGATCCGTTGACTGTCCGCTTCTCAATGACAATAGCCTGGTCCTGGACAGAGATCCATGTCCTGGACCAGGTCCACCATGTTTTCACAATGCTGACTGCCAAAAGTCCTAAACAAAGGAGAAGGCCAAAAAGCGTCCGTCTGTCCTCCAGAAGAGAACTGCTCATGTCCAGCATCTCCTCCGCGTTCTGGATAAAAATACCTGCCAGGACAGCCAGCAGAGCATAGGTTCCGGCGCCTACCTTCTCCGCCACCACAGATATATGATTCCTGAATTTTCTACCCTCTTCCATGGTCTGCCTGCCTTTCTTCTTCTCGCTTTTCCACCACGATCTCATTAATCCTTCTCTTCAGGGTATCCGCGATCTTTTCTGCCTTCCCCATATCCAGGAAGGCAATCGTCACATCCCCGCCTGCCGTGGTGACGATCACTTTTCCCACATGGAAAAGGCGGTCCAGAGGACCGGTCTTCATCTCCAGCTTGTGGAGCCTCTCAATGGGGACAATATGCCGTTTCACAAAGAGATATCCCTCCTGGATGTCAATGCACTCCTCATTGATGCCGTACCGGTATCGGCAAAAGCGAAAATAAGGGCTGATCAGGACGTCCACCAGGATCAGAACGGCAGCCGCCAGCGAGATCCATTTCCCTATGACAATATCCTCCGGAAATATCCAGAAATAATCCACTGCCCCAATGACAGCCAGCAGGATGCCTCCTGTCACCGCCCCCGCCGCGTACATACAGTACAGTGCATTTTTTGAAAGTTTTTCGTACACCATTTTCCAGTCCCTCCTCCTGTATCCGCTTTATTTGTTGCCTTATACTATCACAATAATACAATCAAGTCAATCCGTTCTCATTTCTTAAAAAAAATGTTAGAATTATGAAGAAAAAAACTCACATCCATCTGCTATACTGCATTTGAAAACAAAAACGGAGGGGATTTTCAATGGAACAATACAACATACTTGTGGTGGACGATGACCAGGAGATCGTCCGCTCTCTGGGAAAGCTCCTGGAGCTGGAGGGCTACCGGGTACTGACAGCTTACAACGGCATGGAAGCCCTGGACCGGCTGGAGACCGATACAGTCCATCTGATCCTCCTGGATGTGATGATGCCGCAGCTGGGGGGACTGTCCGCTCTTATGAAGATCAGAAAAAAACACAATATTCCTGTCATCATCCTGTCTGCCAAGACAGAGGAAAGCGATAAGGTGTCAGGGCTGACCATGGGCGCGGACGACTACGTGACAAAGCCCTACAACACGGCAGAGCTGATGGCAAGAGTCCGCTCCCAGCTCAGGCGGTACTTCTCTCTTGGCGCCGCCTCCACAGACACTTCCGGCAACATACTGAAAAACGGGAGTCTCATCCTTGACAGGAACACAAAACAGCTCACGGTAGACGGTGAGCCCGTCCATCTGACTGCCACAGAATACCGGATCCTGGAGCTTCTTATGGAACATCCGGGCTATGTCTTCTCCGCAGAGCAGATCTACAACCGGGTATGGCAGGAGGAGGCCTACGCAGGCGAAAAGACGGTGATGGTCCACATCCGCCGGATCCGGGAAAAGATTGAGATCACTCCGAAAAATCCAAAATATTTAAAGGTGGTGTGGGGAATTGGCTACAAAATTGAAAAGTACGATTAAAAAGATCTTTGAAAAAATAAAATCCGTCCCTCTCTGGGCGAAGGCCGCCTTTGTGCTCTGGCTGCTGGGCGGCGCTGTGGCCGCTTTTGCGGCGTACAGGTTCATTTATCAGCACAATTTTTACATCAGGTGGTACAGCGTCTCCTACTCGTCCCCCCTCTGGGCGACATACGCCCTGAGCCTTGGACTCCTGGCGGGAGCGGCGCTGGCCGCCTATCTCTACCTGCATTTTTTCCGCTCCAGAGCGGATGGCTGGAAAAAGCTGAAGGTGCGGGCCCTGGACCAGCTCAACGCTGAGCTTTTGCTGGCCGCGGCCATCCTCACAGGCTTTCTTTGGGTGGGGGAGCTAAGGTCCGTGGTCTTTCAGTCCGAGTCCCTGGCAGGCTTTTTCGTCTTTTACGGTCTGGAGAGCCTGACACTTGGCTGCGCGCTCCTCTTCTTCCCCCTGGCCCTCCTCTTTCTCGGCTGCCTCATCCTGCTGATACGGCGCCGTCTCCTGGGCATATGGGGGGACACCTCCTGGATATCCAGGCTGTACCGGAGGTGGCAGAAGGCCACTCCCTTTGAGAAGCAGCTGCGCACAAAATATCTCCTGTCCTTCACCCTGATGGCAGGGGGCATCCTCCTTGGCATCGTGTGCTTCTATCTTCTCTCCACCTGGTATAGCGCAGACGAGCTGATCATCCTGGGTCTTATCAGCGAGTTCCTCACCTTTCTGGCAGCCGCATGGGCCTTAAACAACCGGCTCTACACAGATCTGGGGCAGCTCCTCGGGCAGATAGGGGCCATGGCAGGCGGGGACCTGTCTGTCCGCACCTCCCTGGATGCCAGGTCGGACCTGTATCCCGCCTCCTGCCAGCTGGGAGAGATAAGCGAAAGCCTGCAGACCATCCTGGATAAGCAGATGCGGGCGGAGCGGATGAAGATCGACCTTATCACCAATGTGTCCCACGACCTGAAGACCCCCCTGACCTCCATGATCGGGTACGTGGACCTCTTAAAGCAGGAGCCCTTGAGCGACGCAGCACAGGATTACGTGGAGGTGCTGTCCTCCCGGATGGAGAGCTTAAAGGACATGATACAGGACATCTTTGACCTGTCCAAGTCCACCAGCGGCACCGCGGAGCTCCACCTGGAGACGCTGGACATGAAAAAGCTGCTGGAGCAGACGCTGGGGGACATGGAGGATGCGATCCGAACAAGCGGCATGGTCATCCGGGAAGTTATGCCGGAAATGCCCCTTAAGTTTACCGGAGATGGAAAGAAAATGTACCGGGTGCTCCAGAACCTCATCGGGAATGCCTTGAAATATTCGCTGAAAGGCACCCGGATCTACATTGTCGCAGAAAGGAAGGCTTCCCAGGTCTGCGTCACCATCAAGAACACAGCCTCCTACGAGATGGATTTCACGGCCAGCGAGATCATGGAGCGCTTTGCAAGGGGAGACAGATCCAGAAATACAGAAGGGCACGGCCTGGGGCTTGCCATAGCAGAAAGTTTCGTAAAAAACATGAAAGGCGGGCTGCAGGTCACCGTGGACGGCGACCAGTTCAAGGTACAGCTCACCTTTCCTGTAGTGGAGGAGACACGGGTGCTTCTGTGATCTTCAGATTTTCTCCCACCCGGCTCCTATCTTTTTCTTCAGTTCGTCAAACGAGCGAAGACCGCTCAGTGCATCATAGGCCTCCACGCAGCTGGCCCCTGTGGCCGCTGCCAGATGGAGGCTTTCTTCTATAGAACTTCCGTCCATCCGCGCCTTTAAAAATGCCGCAATGCTGGTATCTCCGGCTCCGGTGCCCGAGAGAACCTGCTCCGGCTTATAGCTTCTCTCAAAAATCTCTGTCTGCCCGTCCGTGAAATACATGCCCGGAGTGCCGCATTTGATCAGAAGGTGGCAAGCTCCCATATCCAGGATTTTCTCCGCCAGGGGACGGATGTCCTCCTCCACGGTAAGAACACCGGTCACATCTCTTCCCTCTGCTCTCTCCAGCCATTTTTCGTAGCGTGCACGATCCGCCATGAAACAGAGCTCCTCCACGCTTGGCACAAAATAATCCACAAAGGGAAGTACCTTTTTCAGTATCTCCTCCCAGTCAGCCTGTCCGGCCGCCGTATCCGGATCCACAGCCGCCATGTCGAGGGATGTGGTGAGCCCGCACTCTTTCACCCTGCGGAAGATCTCCACAAGCTCTTCCCCTCCGTTTTCATACATATGCCGCATAATGGGCGGGTAGCCGAAATGAAAGAAATCCGCCTGGGAAATCTTGTCAAAATCCATATCTTCTGCCCGAAACGTGTCATTGGCCCCGGGATTGTGCAGAAAGATCCTGTCTGTCCCCGGAGGGGAGATGACAATGGAGTAGGAGGTGCTGCTGTCCTTCGACAGGATCATGCCCTCCGCGGCGCCGTATCTTCCCAGCCTCTCCAGAACGATCCGGCCGAATTCGTCGTCACCGACTTTTCCCATAAGTTCCACGTCCGCGCCCAGCACTTTCAGCGCCAGGCCTGTATTGGCCACAGCGCCTCCGGTGCTGATATTTACATCTTTCATCTGCACCAGCTTGCCGGGTATGAGGACTTTGGAAAGAGGCTGTACTTTATCAGATGAGAACACCGGTGTGATGTCCAGGCAGATATGTCCCGCCACAACGATCTTTCCTTTACCCATCTTACCTACCCCCTGCCTGCGCTTCCGAATATGCGCATTTTCTTCATGGTCTCCTGCTTCACGGCCTCTGTGATCTGGTTCTGGATATCCGTCAGACCGCATCCCTCCTTATAGAAGTCATGGGCTGCTTTCGCCGCCGCACAGTTGATATCTGTAAAAATATTGATCTTGCTGATGCCGTTTGCCACGCAGTTTTTAAAATCCTCGTCGGAGAGCCCGCTGCCGCCGTGAAGGACCAGGGGAACCGGCACTGTCCGGGATATCTCAGCCAGTCGCCCGATGTCCAGCCTGGGCTTTTCCTTGTAGGCACCGTGAGCCGTGCCAATGGCAACCGCAAGGGCGTCCACCCCGGTGCGCTGGGCGAAATCCCTGGCCTGCTCCGGCTCTGTATAGATACTGTCATCGCCTGCGCTCTCGTCATTGGCTCCCACATGTCCCAGTTCTCCTTCCACGGAAGCCCCGAACATGTCCGCGATCTTTACCATCTGAGCCACCCGGGTAATATTGTTCTCGTATGTGTCTGTAGAGCAGTCATACATAATGGAAGAAAAGCCAAGCCGCATGGCCTCCACGATCTTTTTGTCCGTCAGTCCGTGGTCATAGTGGAGCACCACCGGAACGGAAGCCTTCTTTGCCATGGGGACAAGAAAGTAAGCCAGCTCCTCCAGGCTGGCATAGGGAAGGAGGACTTCCGCCGTCCCGATGATCACCGGGCTTTTCAGCTCCTCCGCTGCCGCAAGGACGCCTTTTGCCATCTCCAGATTGACCGTATTAAAAAGGCCTACGCCGTATTTTTTCTCCTGTGCGTCTTTCAGGACTTCTCTAAGTGTTACAAGCATTTTTCTTTACCTCCCTGCCTGGTCAATCCCCATCAGCAGGTTCATGACATACATTTCCAGGGCTTCAAAATCCCTGTTTTCCACGCATTTTTTCTGGAAGTCATAGTCAAATCTCTCTACTTTTTCCTCCAGCGCCTTGAAAATCTTCAGACTGTTCTCCAGATGTTTATAGCTGTCTTCATCCCTTGTGGTGCGCATGGCCTTCACATCCAGCCCCACGTACTCGCCGTGGCTTCCATAGTCATTCTCTTTCAGGACTTTCACCTGGTTGAAAGCAGCCCGCAGGTTCTCCACACCGAAGGTCTTATCCTGGTCATAGCGGATACCGTTCTGGTCATTCAGATGCACAGTCATCAGTTTTCCCATGGCCATGGCAAAACCGATCTCGTGGGCCGGGTCAAGGCCTGCCAGGATGGCGTGGGCGCTCTCCAGGTTGCCGCCTACACGGGAGGGGTCAATAGTGGCAGCTGAAATAGCCATCACATGTCCCATGGTGCCGCAGATGCTCCTGTCAATGGGCTCATTAGGCTTGGGCTCAATACAGATGCGGATCTTCGGATCGTACTCCAGCATTTTGTTGATGGACTCAATGAGCATCTTTGTGGCCCACACCGGGGATTTGCTCTCCGCGCAGAGAGTTCCCTCTCTTGCCAGCCACAGCACTACCAGGTCTGTCCCCAGCTCATTGGCGATATCAATGGAGCGGTAAGCCCGCCACATGGCATAGTCCCTGTCCTCTTTGGAGGTGCTCATGAAACCACCGTCAACGGTACGTCCGTCCATCCAGAGCCTGGGCGCCACAAACTCGGCCTTCAGTCCGTATTTGTCCAGCGTCTTTTTCAGCTCCCTTGCCTTCTCCTTGATCTCCTCCTCTGTGTAGTTGTTGATATCCGGCACCGCGTCGTCATCGTGGAACTGTACGGCGGAAAATCCAAGCTCCGCAAACTTTTTAAACTTCTCCTCTATAGGGATCGTCTTCCTGGTAGCCGGCCCGTATGTGTCCGCTCCCTCGTGTACATTCCACGGTCCCACTGAAAATCTGAATTTTGTCATTGTCGTTGTCTTCCTTTCTGCATTTTCTCACCAGGGCACGCCTGCAGGCGCACCCTGGTTCATTTTCTGTCAGTCTGTCTTGAGGGCATCATCAAATGCCACATCTGACGGTGAAAAATTGATCTGCTTTGTAAACTCGCAGGCTTCTGTTCCGCCGAATACACGCTCCATGCCGCTGTCCTCCCACTCAATGGAAAGGGGGCCGTCGTAGCCGATCTGGTTCAGCACCCGGATAATGTTGTCAAAATCCACATCCCCGTGCCCCGGAGATACGAAATTCCATCCTCTTCTCTGATCCCCGAATGTAATGTGGGATCCAAGGATACCGTTGCGCCCGTTTAAATTCAGCTTTGCATCCTTGATATGTACATGGTAGATCCGGTCCGCAAAATCGTAGAGGAACATGGCCGGATCAAGGCCCTGCCAGATGAGATGGCTGGGGTCAAAGTTGATGCCCAGCGTCTCCCTGTATGCAAAGGTTTCCAGGAGCTTCTTTGTACTCCAGTAATCGTAGGCGATCTCTGTGGGATGTACCTCAAGGGCCAGCTTTACGCCGCATGCATCATATACATCCATGATCGGGGACCACAGCTCCTTGATCCTCTGGTAGCCCGCCTCGATCTGCTCCTCGCTTGTCTGGGGGAAAGAATACCACATTTTCCAGATGGGCGAACCCATGAAAAATGTCACAACTTTCACGCCCATATTCTTCGCCGCCCTGGCCGCATATTTCATCTGCTCTGTGCCCCACGCGCGGATTTCCTCCGGCTTTCCCGCCAGGCTGGAAGGAGCAAAATTATCAAGTCTTGGGTCATAGGCCCACTGGTCTGCGTCGCCCACGCACTGTCCCGGCAGATGCATGCCGATGGCCCAGCATCCAAGATCATATTTTGCCAGGGTATCTTTCAGTTCTTTTACATAGGCTTCATCTTCCGCTGCCTTCTTCACGTCGATCTGTCCCCAGGACGCCAGCTCCAGCCCTTCGTATCCCATCTTCTGTGCAGTCTGGCACATTTCCTCCAGCGGAAGGTCCGCCCACTGTCCTGTAAAAATCGTTACCGGTCTTGCCATAATCTCTCTCTCCTTTCTGCCGCCATACCTACAGTTCTACCCACACGTTTCCGTTCTCATTGCTCTTTAAGCATGCTTCCACATATTTCAGTCCCTGCACGCCCTCGTCAATGGTGGGGTAATCGATCATATCTTCTGTAAAGCTTCCCGCTTTTTTCGCCTCCACGCACTGTGTAAAGCTGTCATACAGATTGCCCATGGCCTCCAGCCAGCCCTCTGTGTGGCCGGAAGGAAGGCGTCCGTATTTTGCCGCATCCGGCGTCACCGCGCCGTATCCTCTCTTGATAGTGCGCGCAATGCCGTCCTCCCGGATGAGGGTGATTTCCTCCGGATTTTCCTGGAACCAGAGGATGGATCCCTTTGATCCGTAAATGCGCACCCGCAGGCTGTTGTCGCAGCCTATAGCAAACTGGGACGTCCAGTTTACGCCTGTGGCGCCGCCTTCGTACTCTACAAGGATCTGGTCGTTGTCATCCAGCTTCCGCCCCGGGACAACAACATCCATTTTTGCAAGGACACGCTTGATCTTAAGCCCTGTCATTGTGGCAACCGCATTTTCCACATGGGTGCCCAGATCTCCCAGACAGTTGACTCTTCCGGACCTCTCGGGATCGCATCTCCATTCGCCCTGCTTGCCGCCCCAGTCGTTTTCATTGTAGAGCCATCCCTGGGGATACTCTGCCATGACTGTGCGGATCTGGCCGATCTCGCCCGCCTTTATAAGATCGCGGATGTATTTGGCTGTCACATGTCCCATATAGGTGTAGGTCACCATGAAAAGAAGTCCTTTTTCTTCTGCCAGTGCCTTCAGTTCTTCCGCCTGAGCGCTGTCTGTCACAAGAGGCTTGTCGCAGGCCACATGGATCCCCGCCTCCAGAAATGCCTTGCAGATTTCATAGTGGGTGGCATTTGGCGTAACCACTACGACAAAATCAATGCCATCCTCTCTTTTTCCCTCTGCCTCTGCCATCTCCCTGTAGCTGGC
This sequence comes from Lachnoclostridium phocaeense, assembly GCF_959599685.1. Lineage (NCBI taxonomy): Bacteria > Bacillati > Bacillota > Clostridia > Lachnospirales > Lachnospiraceae > Lachnoclostridium > Lachnoclostridium phocaeense. The sequence continues at coordinate 47,399 of NZ_CAUGIN010000008.1, read as the reverse complement.
ATAGCACCTCTCCGCCTCAAGTCCCAGCGCCTCTCCCTGGCTCTTTGTCTTTTCCGGATCCCTGGAGAAACATCCTGCGACAAGACGTGCCGAACTGTCCAGACTGATGGCTTTCCTGTGCGCATCCCCAATGAACGCACCCGGGCCGCCGCCCACCATACCATAGGTTAATTTGCTGCTCATGCTGTCAACCTCCTTTTCATCTTTCTGCTCTCCTTGCCGGATGCCATGCATCCTTCACATGCAGAAAATCGTCTGGTTTAACTATAGGATATACGGGGATTTTTTTCTTGGATTAATTCATGTTCAGGCTATGACAAATTAGCTTTTTTCTTGCAGTCATCATTTTCTTTCCGTATACTGGTAATGAGGTGAGTACAACGATGAAAGATGAATTTGAAGTGATTTCCCACGGGGCGGCGGACTATAAGGTTTTTGTTGTAAATCTGCTCTACCGCACGCCCCATATCCATAAAGATTTCGAGATCTGCCTTATCCTGGAAGGTTCTGTGCGCCTCCTCTCCCGGGGCAGGGAATACAGATATGAAAAGGGGGCTTTGTGGGTCATAAACCCTCTTGAAAGCCATGAGCTTGCGGCGGATCAGCCTGCTCTCATCCTGTCCCTGCAGGTTTCCCCCACATTTTTTGCATCCGCTTTTCCTCAGATAGAACACACGGAATTTCTCCAGCCTCCCGCAGCTGCCAGGACAGCTTTGCTGGCGCAGACCTTTCTTGACATAGCACGGGCCTATTTTGACCATGCCGGGGAGCCTTCCCTCCGGTGCGTAGGACTGATCTTTCTCTTTTTCGACAGTCTGCTGCTGCATTTCCCTCATACCTGCATGACAGAAAAAGAGCGGCAGATCTCCGCCAACAAGGCGCAGCGCATCCGGCGGATCAGTGACTACATAGACAGCCATTACTCTGAAAAGCTTCTCCTTACGGACGTGGCAGCGGACCTGGGGCTTACCATGAGCTATCTGTCTCATTTTTTCAAGGCGTCTTTTGGCATGTCCTTCCAGGAATATGTTATGAAACTGCGGTGCGAAAAAGCCCGCCAGCTTCTTCTGCTGACGGACTTCTCTCTTCTGGATATCAGTATGGCCTGCGGCTTTTCCGATATCAAATATTTTAATAAAGGGTTTTCACGGCAGTTTGGCTGCTCCCCCAGGCAGTACCGCCGTCAGTTCCAGCACGAAGAACTGGCACAGCAGCAGAAATCCATGTTGTCCACCCAGGAAGTCTTATCCGCGTCCACAAGCCGGGTGATCCTGGAAAAATATCTCCGGTCTTCCTAGCGTCTCCGGCGGCACCAGCTTACCCCGGCCAGAATGGCGAACAGAACGGCCTCCACAGCCGCGGCAGCCAGCATAATGTAAGGCAGCCACACAGCCATGCTGCCCACATAGGCAAATTTCGTGTCCATGGCCGCGTAGGTAAAACTGTTCATCATACCCACCCCGCCGGAGGGCAGAAGGCAGCGGATCCAGTTCCCTGCATTTCCATCCAGGATCATGTACACCATCATCGGCAGTATGAGAAAGGCAAAGGAGGCTATGCTGGCGGAGGCTACTGTCCTCATCCTGCCCGACAGGAACAGGGTGAAGGAGGCTGTGGCCAGCAGGGAGACAAATCCCGCCCCGGCGATGAGAAGCTCCATCTGCCCTGCTGTCACAGGCAGGAACACGGAGACGGACACAAGAAGCTGCAGGGATGTGTCCAGCCCCTTAAAATCAAAGGAAGCATTGAGCAGCAGAAGGAACAGCGCCATGCACACAATATAGAGCACACCTGCAAGGAGGAGCCCGGCGCCGATCCTGGCTGCTGCCAGGCGCCGTTTTCCGTCCCGGGTGCACTTAAGGATCTGGTCTGCCTGGGTCTGGTAATCACTGGAGAAGACCGGCACCATCAGAAAGGTGCAGATCAGCACCAGAAGGAACACATAGATCCCCACATACTCCAGGGCGTTGGAGCTGAAACCGGGCTCGTAGGTAAAGGGCATCTCCACCTGGCTGTAGAGAGCCTGTGCCTGGGCAAGGGCGCTGTCTGTGCGGGCATTCCTTCCGCCCTCCAGATACAGAAGCTCCTGTAAGTGCTGCCTGCACTGGTCGTAAAAGCCGGCCACCTGGTCTTCTGTCAGATTTTCAGCCCCGGGAGCCAGACCTGTGTCCGGATCTGCCCAGGCCTCGCTGACCCGGCCAAGAATTCCCTCCACATTGGATACCTTTTCATAGTAATCGCTGGCCGTCACCCGCTCGTCGTAGATGCCGTCCGGGAGACCGCCCTCATAGCCTGCGGCAAAGTCCCTGTATCTTGCAAGGGCTGCCGCCAGTGTCTCCTCCGCGATCTTCCCCTGGAACTGTCCCTGATTCTCCTCCTCCAGCTTCAGCGCCTCCCGGCCTTCCACCCGGACTTCCTGCCCGCTTTCATCCCTGTACGTCCAGGACACAAAAGAGGCGGGAAAATAGGCCAGTACCGGGGCCAGGATAAGGGCCGCCAGCATCAGAACCAGAACGGATCTTGTCTTTAAAAGCCTGCGTATCTCTACTGTAAATACTCTCATGTCACTGCACCTCCTTTCCCTGTATGTTCTCCTGTGGAAAGAGCCACAGGTAGAGATCCTCAAGCCGTGGCGTCTGTCCCGCGGACTCCGGCACGGAAGGCCTGTCAGCCAGATACCGGATGGACACCCTTCCTTCCTCCTCGTTGCGGATATTCACTACCTGGACCAGCCTTTCATATTTATGGAGGTCATACTCCGGGATAACAGCGGACCACACCTTTCCCTCCATCTCCCACAGAAGTTCCCCTGTGGTTCCCTCTGCTATGATTTTCCCCTCTTTCATCACAGCGTTTCTGGAAGCAATGTACTCCACGTCGGACACAATGTGGGTGGAGATCAGCACGATCCGGTCTGCGGCAAACTCGGACAGAAGGTTACGGAAACGCACTCTCTCCCCCGGATCCAGACCGCTGGTGGGCTCATCCAGGATCAGCACCTCCGGGTCATTAAGAAGGGCCTGGGCAATGCCCACCCTGCGCTTCATGCCGCCGGAAAGCTTTGTGATCTTCTTGCGCCTCACATCCGCCAGGGAAAAAGTCTCCAGCAGCCTGTCGATCTTCCCTTTTGCATCCTTCCTTGAAAGCCCTTTTAAAGCCGCCACATAGTCCAGGTAATCATACACGGTAAACTCCGGGTAGAACCCGAACTCCTGGGGCAGATACCCGAAAATATCCCTGTATCCTTTCCCCAGCACATCTATGGGAACGCCGTCGTATTTCACCGTTCCTTCTGTAGGCGTCATAAGCCCTGCCGCCATACGCATGAGGGTTGTCTTGCCGGCGCCGTTGGCTCCCAGAAGTCCCCACACCCCCGGTGTGATGGTCAAGCTGGCATGATCCACGGCCCGTTTATCTTTAAATTGTTTTGTCAGATTTTCTATACATAACTCCATCTTTCCATCTCCTTTCTGCCCTGCTTCCATATCTGGAATGCCCAGAGAAGCAGCGCTGCCCCGCACAGAAGCCATCCTCCATCTGCAAACGCCAGGAAATCCCCGGGGCTTCCGGCCGCTCTGCTGACATATCTCCACACAAATGCAAACACAGCGAACCCGGCCGCCATGGCCGCACTGCACCAGGGAGTAAACCTCCCTTTCGTCCTGTCAAAAAGGAAGAGCATACAGTTCCAGGACAGAAGGAAGGGGAGGAACAGCCAGGCTGCCAGCGCTTCCAGGTTGATCTGCCAGAGCGTCCCTGCTGCCACAGCCACGGCCAGTTCCATAATAAGCGCGCTGCTTCCTGCGATCAGAAGCCGGGCTGCCCTAAGCCGGGACGGCTGACAGCCTGCTGCTTCCACCTCCGCCATCTTCCATCTGACAGCTCTGTCAAAGAAGGGAACGCAGCTCCAGGCCGACAGGATCCCTGCCCCGCACAGAAGCACCGGGATCCTCCGGTACAGGAACATAAGGAAATAGGGATCCGTAAGGCTTCCTCTGTCGCCGGTCTGCTCAAAGGCGGAGACAATAAGAAGCAGCAGAAGGATCTGCCAGATCCAGATCTGTTTTCCTGTATATCTGACCTGCCGGAGCACAAAGGCTGGAAAGCGCATTTTGTTTCTCTGGGGCGCTGCCGCCTTGTACGCATTCTGCGCAAGGGCAGCGGTCATGGCCCTGTGCCTTTCGTCCGGCCGAATGGCTTCTTTCTCCTGCTGTGCCAGCCGCCTCAGCTTTTCATTCACCTGGCTCCTCTTCATGGTTCCTCTCTCCTTTCCAGTTCCTGCTTTAACAGTTTCAGCGCTTTTCTAAGTCTGGACTGCACAGTCCGCATGGGAAGTCCTGTCACCCTGGCAATCTCCCGCAGCTTCAGCTCCTGGAAAAATCTTAGGATGACGATCTCCCGCAGCTCCTCCGGAAGGAGTTCCACAAGCCTTCGGAAATCCTCCCTGTCCTCCCCTTCCTTCAGCCCTGTCTCCTCAAAGGGAACCTGCTTAGGTATAGGCTCCCATGTTTTCTTTCTGCAGATATCGATACATACATTTGCAGCCACTTTGTAGAGGAAAGCCCGGAAGTTTCCCCTGTGGGTGTAGCCGTCAAAATAGCGGAACACACGCAGAAACGTCTCCTGCACAGCGTCCTGTGCCAGAGACCGGTCCGGCACATGGAACAGACAGTATCTGAGTATATCGCCGTAGTAGAGCTCTGCCAGCTCCCCCGCCGCAGCCGGGTCGCCTTTGTTCAGTTTTTCAAAAATTTCATCTTCCTGAGTCAAGTCTGTCCCCCCCTGACCTGTGTGCCATCCTGGTCCTTTTAAGCAGCTGCCTATATGTTATAACGCTGCGGGGCTGTAAAAGGATTACGATTTTTAAAATATTTTAAAAAGGCCGCGCACACGCAGCCTTTTCTCTTTCATCTGATTTTATCTGATATCTTTTGTCCTGTATCTGATCCACCCAGCCAGGATACCTGCCCCTCCATAGCAAAGACCCAGCAGGATCAGCGTCCCATCCAGGATGCACTCCGGCAGGATCTTTGCGGCGTCTGCGTAGGCGTAGGGTGTGATATACTTGACCGCCTCCGCCTTTTCCGTGATATTTCCCAGAAGCCCCAGGAAATACAGAAAGGCCGCCACGCCGATGCCGGTGCTGATACTCCCTCTTCTTAAAAAAGCCGAAATTCCCAGGCAGATGCCTCCGATCTCCAGCTGCATAAGAACCTGGGCCAGATGAAACAGGCACAGCCCTTCCCAGTCCGGTCTCTCGCCGATCCAGCGGATGGAGATCCAGGCAAGCAGAATGACCGCCAGGTTCATCAGAAGGATCTGTACTGCCATGGCTGCTGCCTTCTGCCAGAACACAGATGTGCGCGTCACCGGGTGGGTGAGGAGAAAGTCTGCCGTGTGGTCTTTTTCTTCTTTTGCCAGAAGCCCTGTTCCAAGGATGGCGGCATAGAAGATCCCGCCGATCCCCAGCATGCTTCCCGCGTAAATACCGTAAAACCCGGTGATATCACCGTAGTTCAGCCGGTCCATCCCAAAGGCCGCCCCAAAACCGCCCAGATCACTCATAGCGTCCACCATGTCCCCCAGCTCCTTTTTCAGCTCCGGAAACAGAAAGACGCACAGCATAATGGTCCCGCCGATGATAAGCCCCCAGATCAGTGTGGATTGCAGAGACCTTTTCAGTTCATGTCCAAATATGTTCATCCCTTTTCCTCCTTACTGCCGCCCCTCTTTACCTGGCAGCCTTCCCCTCTGCATAAAAATGAAGAAATGTCTCTTCCAGATCCGGTTCCGTGATAGTAAGATCCGTCACAGGAAGCGGGGCCAGCGCCTCCAGAAGCCGCTTTGCCTCTCCTCTGTATAAGAATGTGACACCATCCTCCAGCACACGCAGGTCTGTCAGCGGCAGCCCCGGAACACCCGAAATTCCCCGCACAGTCACCCGCTTTGCCGCCGAGCCGCAGATATGCTCCATGGTATCCTCCATGACAATGCCTCCGTCCCGGATCACTGCCGCCCGGTGGCAGTATTTTTCCACCTCCCCCAGGACATGGGAGGATAGGAAGATGGACGCCCCCTTCTCATTCTTCTCTTTAAGGAGCCGGAAAAATTCCCGCTGCATCAGAGGGTCCAGCCCGCTGGTAGGCTCATCCAGCACGTAGAGATCCGCGCTGTGCTGCAGGGCGCATACAATGCTCACTTTTTTGCGGTTCCCAAGGGACAGCTCATCCACTTTTTTCTTTACATCCAGCTTCAGCCTCTCGCAGAGCCGTCCTCTCTCCTCCCGGCAGTCCTTCCTGTAAAAATCCGCCGAGAATTTCAGAACGTCCGACACTTTCATACCGCTGTAAAAGAAAGCCTCCGACGGCATGTAGCCGATCCTGGAGAGCATCTCCTTTTTCTCACGCTCTGTCTCCGGCCTCTCCCCGAAGATCTCCACCGTCCCGCCATCCGCCTTAAGCAGTCCCAGCATGGTGCGGATGGTTGTGCTCTTCCCCGCCCCGTTGGGGCCGATAAATCCGTAGATCTCCTGCCGGTTTACAGACAGGGTGAGATGTTCCACGCCCTTATGCTTCCCGTAATATTTTGTAAGATCGCGGATGTCTATGACCTTTTCCATGTATCGTTCCTCCTCATACTGCTTTCTTAAGTCTCTGGCCGGTCTTTCAGATAGACGACCCGGAAACGCCCTGCGGCGAAAACATAGCTTTTTCTTCTTTCCTCTATGTCTTCTCCCCGCAGGGCGTTCTGCCTGTTTACTTCCGGGATGTATCCTGCAGCTCCTTGAGCTGCTGTTTTAAACGGGCGATCTCCTGGTCCCGTTCATCCAGTATCGTATCTTTATCCGAAAGCTCCCGCTTCATCCCATCGATCTCTTCCTGCATCTCGTCGATCATATACTGGACTGTATTACGGTCCAGCTCCTTCAGCTCCTTTGAGAACATCTCCATCACCTTCTCCACGTTGCGGCACAGCTCATAGATTTCTTCGTACAGCGTCCTAAATTCCGGGTAAAACTCCAGAAGCACTTCCATCTCACCGGGATCATCTGTACTGAAAAACAAAAGCCATGCTTCCAGCTTGTTTCTGATACCTTTATTCTGCACAATTCCAAGAAATATGTCAAGTGCGATGAAGCAGTATTCCTGGAGAAGGTTGACGGCAAGTCCTGTGTCGGAACTCTGGGAAAAATGGTGGATATAATCATCCGGGAAATTTTTAAATTCGCCAGGGCTTTTCTCATATAAAACAACTGTGTACACCTTCTGTATATCCCGGTAGCTGAAGCCTTTTCCACGCTCTCCTTTTACTCTCTTGTACTGCCGCAGGAGAAGATCCGCGGAATAACAGGCGCTTCTTTGTCCTGGAAAACGGCAGCCCATCTTCTGTACTTCTACATTGGCTATACTGTGATCCTCCATCTCCACCACAATGTCCATCACCACCAGGGAACTCTCGTCCGCGATCCTGGCAGAGTCGTTGGGGATAACCTTCAAAATTTTCACCTGCTGCCCCAGCACAAGTGACAGAAATTCCTCCAGTCTCTGCTCTTCGCTCCATCCCAGATACATGTCAGAGAGCCGCTCATCCTCAAAGATCACTTCCAGCATCTCTCTGCGCGTGCGTATCATGGGGAAATACTTCTGTAAAATACCAGCCATCCATTTCCCTCCATACTTTTCTTCTGTGTTTCATTTTTCAGTTCCATTCATTTACGGGTACAGTTTCCGATGCGGAAATTCCGAAAATGAGAAAGCCCCTGGGACTTTTAGATCGTCTCCCTTGACAGGAGAACTGTTCTGGCGGAAGACATCCGCCGATGCAGTATCAAGATAACATAATTTTAATCAGACTGCAAGTATTTCCCTGGATTATACGCTCCAGTTTTTATCATACACAACACGCATCACTGGACAAAGGGAAATTCCCTTGTCAGCTGCGGGTCTTTCTCCAGCATGGAGAGAAGTCTGCTGGCCGGACCGGAAGGATGATTTCTGCCTCTTTCCCACGCCTCCACTGCCTTGACAGAGACTCCCATATAACCTGCAAACAGCTTTTGTGACATTCCGGTTTTCTGGCGTATCCTTTTAATTTCCGCAGAAGAGTATATTTTTACAGGAGCGATGGTCACAACACGGCGCTGCAATTTTGGTCTCCTGGTATCATCCACTGCCTCAGATAATCCAGCCATAATGCTGTTATATACTTCGCTCATACTTTGGTCTCCTTTCATTGTCCCATAAGTGACTGTTCAAGAACCTGGATCATTTTTCTGATACTGTTCCTCTCAGCTGCTGTAAGATTATCCTTGCCTTTCTTTTCGTATATCGTAATAAGATAGACTATGCCCACACCGGGAAAATCAACATAGCACACTCTGGCACTGCGGCTTTTCCCTCTTCCCACAAACGCAAAGCGCATTTTTCTCAGCTTCCCTGTCCCCCGGATCACGGAACCGGCTTTTGGGTCCGACAGTATCTCATATTCCAGTCTGCGCAGATTGTCATCATTTAATCCCAGATTATCCCAGTGTCTTGAAAATTCTGCCGTCTGTATAAAGGTTCTCGTCATACAGATTTCTCCTTACAATATACCCTATTCAATAGGGGTTGTCAATGTCAGCAATGATACCGACTGTTTTTCAGTTCCATGCATTTACGGGTACAGTTTCCGATGTGGAAATTCCGAAAATGAGAAAGCCCCTGGGACTTTTAGATCGTCTCCCTTGACAGGAGAACTGTTCTGGCGGAAGACATCCGCCGATATAATATATAAGATAACATAAAAACCGGGGGGATAACAACCCTTTTAGTAAAATCGCTGTCATCTCCCGGATTATCCGCGCTTTTTATCCTGCTTTCTGCTTCCTTCTCTTGATCACCTTCAGCCTTGTGAATTCTTCCCTCTCCTTCTCCTCCAGTGCGTTGGTGATATCATGCACAAGGGTGGTGTACATGGGAATGGTGATATTCTGAAGAGCGTTGGCCCTCTTCTGGGTCTTCTTGATATTGCTGGCAAGACGGTAGGCTGCATTCTCCACCATGGAAAGCTTCACCGTCAGATCTTTTACCCTCCGGAAAGCCTCCACTGCCCGGTCTACCGACTCCCTTGTAGTGCTAAAGGCGTAAGTAGGCACCGGCGTCTGAGGCGTGTATTTAACGTGAGGGATCTCTGTCCCCATGATACTTCTCGTCTGGATCACAATGGAGTCCTCGATAGGCACTGTGTAGGCGATCTGGGAGACCAGACTGATCCCGTTCTCGATATTGGCTTTCTGCAGACACTGATAGGCATACGTGAACGTGCTGTCAATCTCCTCCTGGATGCTGCGGGCCTGGTCGATCAGATCCATCAGCTCACGGATGAGAATGTTCCGCTTTTTATCCATCAGCTCATAGCCCTGCCGGGCAAGGGCCAGAGAATTTTTAGCCAGCATTAAGTTGCCTTTTGTCGGAAATGTGCGGGGATCCATGAAATTCCTCCCTTCTTGGTTTATTCTATCCTGCTGTCCGGGCGGAGCGCTGCCGGAATGGCACTGTCACCAGGTACAGCAATGCCCTCCGCAGGGGCGGTACTGTCGCCAGGTACAGCAATGCCAGCCGAGGGAACGCCCTCCAGCCGTTCCCTCGGCTGATGGCGTGCGCCATATGCAAGGCACTGGAAAACGTGCGGACAAATAAATTTGTCCTCCCCTTTTCCCGCACCTTGCGCATTGCTTGACTGCTGTCACATATTTGCGATAGAGCCGGGGCTGGCGCTTGTGGTGACGCCTTCGTCCCGCTTTGTGGGATGATAGTATTTGTCCAGTATTTTTGTATCCACACGGTCCAGCTCCTCTTTCGGAAGGCGGCCTAAAAGTTCCCATCCAAGGTTCAGTGTCTCCTCGATGGTCCGGTTTTCCTCGTGCCCCTGGCCGATGTACTTCTCTTCAAATTCTTTTCCAAAGGCCAGATACTCCTTGTCAATGGGGGACAGCTCATCCTCGCCGATGACGGAAGCCAGGTTGCGGGCATCTCCTACTTTTGCGTAGGCGGAAAAGAGCTGGTTCGCCAGATCCTGGTGGTCCTCCCTTGTAAAGCCTGCTCCGATGCCGTCTTTCATAAGACGGGACAGTGAGGGCAGCACACTGATGGGCGGATAGATGGACTGGCCGTTTAAGTTCCGGTCCAGCACGATCTGCCCCTCGGTGATGTAGCCGGTCAGATCCGGGATAGGATGGGTAATATCATCGTTTGGCATGGTCAGGATAGGGATCTGGGTCACAGATCCGCTCACTCCCTGTACAATCCCCGCCCTCTCGTAGATGGACGCCAGCTCGCTGTACAGATAGCCGGGATACCCTTTTCTGCTGGGGATCTCTCCCTTGGAGGAGGAGACCTCACGCATGGCCTCCGCAAAGGAGGTCATATCCGTCAGTATGACAAGGATGTGCATATTCTGCTCAAAGGCCAGGTACTCGGCCACGGTGAGCGCCACCTTTGGCGTGATGAGACGCTCCACCACCGGGTCGTTGGCAAGATTGAGGAACATGGCCACGTGGTCCGCCACGCCGCTCTCCTCAAAGGTCCTGCGGAAGAAATCCGCCACATCATGTTTTACGCCCATGGCGGCAAACACGATGGCAAATTCTTCGTCAGAGTCCTCCCCCAGAGAGGCCTGCTTCACGATCTGCGCCGCAAGCTGGTCGTGGGGAAGACCGTTGCCGGAAAAAATAGGCAGCTTCTGTCCCCGGATCAGAGTGGTCAGCCCATCGATGGCGGAAATGCCGGTGCGGATATAGTTCCTCGGGTACTCTCTTTTTACCGGGTTGAGGGGCAGGCCGTTTACATCCCGCTTCAGTTTTGAGACAATGGGCCCCAGGTCGTCGATGGGCTGCCCGATGCCATTGAAGGTACGGCCCAGCATGTCTTTTGACAGGGCGATCTCCATGGGATGGCCGGTGAGGCGGGTATGGGTGTTTTTAAGGGACATATTCTCCGATCCCTCAAACACCTGGATCACAGCCTTGTCCTCGTACAATTCAATGATGCGGCCGATGCGCCGCTCATTTCCGTTTATAACAAACTCCACGATCTCATCGAAGAAGGCGTCCTGCAGCCCCTCCAGCGCGATCAGAGGGCCGTTGATACTGCTAAGTCCAAGATATTCTATTGGCATACTTCTCTCCTCCCTCTTCTACGCATTTTTCTCCAGCACACGCTGATAGAAACTGTCGATGTCACGTTTATACTGTGCAAACATTTCCAGCCGGTCATTGGGAACATCGTACTTGATGGCAATGACCCGCTCAAAGATATTTTCTGACTTCAGCACAGACATGGGATGCCCCATGGTCACAAGGGCTCTTGCCTGCTTGTAAAGATACAGGATCGTGTCCATCATGAGGAACTGCTTTTCCATGGACACGCAGGTGTCGTCCTTGTGGAATGCGTTCTGCTGCAGGAAGCCCAGACGGATGACCCGGGCAATCTCCAGGATCAGTTTCTGATCGTCCGGCAGCACATCGCTTCCGATGAGCTTCACGATTTCCATAAGACTGCTCTCCTGGTTGAGAAGAGCCATGATCCTGTTCCTGTAGTCAATAAATTTGGGCGACACATTGTCCTGGTACCAGGGGGCCAGGTCTGTCAGATACTCACTGTAGCTGGACAGCCAGTGGATAGCCGGGAAATGCCGGGCGTAGGCCAGGCTCTTGTCCAGTCCCCAGAAACACCTTACGAAACGCTTTGTATTCTGTGTCACAGGCTCGGAGAAATCGCCTCCCTGGGGAGACACAGCGCCGATAATGCTGACCGATCCGTCTGTGCCGTTTAAGTTGTGCATCATGCCCGCTCTCTCGTAGAAGGCAGAGAGGCGGGACGCCAGATAGGCCGGGAAACCTTCCTCGGCCGGCATCTCCTCCAGACGTCCGGAGAGCTCACGCAGAGCTTCCGCCCACCTGGATGTGGAGTCCGCCATGATAGCCACATCATATCCCATATCCCGGTAGTATTCCGCCAGGGTAAGACCTGTGTAAATGCTGGCCTCACGGGCAGCCACCGGCATATTGGATGTGTTGGCAATGAGGGTGGTCCGGTCCATCAGAGGATTGCCGGTCCTTGGGTCCGTCAGTTCCCCGAACTCTTCCAGAACCTGGGTCATCTCATTTCCACGCTCACCGCAGCCGATGTATATGATAATATCCGCGTTGGACCACTTGGCGATCTGATGCTGGGTCATGGTCTTCCCGGTCCCGAAACCGCCGGGAATGGCAGCCGTGCCTCCCTTGGCGATAGGAAACATGGTATCTATGATCCGCTGGCCGGTGACAAGAGGCTCCGAAGCCGCAAATCTCTGGCTCACAGGCCGGGCCTTCCGGATGGGCCACTTCTGGGCCATGGGGATCTGCGTCTCTTTACCGTTTCCGCTGCGCAGCGCGATCAATGGTTCCTCTATCGTATAGCTGCCGTCACTGACAACCGACACAACAGTCCCCTCCAGATCCGGGGGCACCATGCACTTGTGGACAATGGCCCTTGTCTCCGGCACCTCCGCAAAAATATCCCCGCCGTGGAGATAATCTCCTTCTTTTACTGTTATGTGGGTATCCCACTTTTTCTCCCTGTCCAGGAAATCCACAGCCGCTCCTTTTGTGATAAAGGCGCCGCCGCTCTCCGCGATCTTCTCCAGAGGTCTCTCGATCCCGTCAAATATATTGTTCAGAATACCGGGAGCCAGAGTGACGGACACAGCTCCCCCGGATGCGGTGACCTCCTCACCCGGCCGCAGACCTCCCGTCTCCTCATACACCTGGACGGTGGTCTGGTCCTTGTCAAGGGCGATAACCTCACCCACAAGCCTTTCCCGGCCTACATAAACCATCTCCGACATGGAAAAGCCCGTGTTTCCCTTCAGATAAATGACCGGTCCGTTGATGCCGTATATTTTTCCTGTCTTAACCAATGTCATCACCTCCCGAGAATATAAACTGGTCATACTCATTTTCAAGGGACGACTTAAAGGAGTGGTCAATGAGAATATTTCGTCCACGGAGCACAGCCCGCACTCCTCCCATGAAGTCCTCTGCACTGACGGTCAGGACAGCTCCTGTCTTCTCCTCCAGTTTCTCCTTTTTGTTCCTGTCGGAAGGATTGATGTAAATGGTCATCTCCTCCCCGGAGGCAAACTCCAGGGCACTCTGAATGCACTTCACCAGAAAGGCGTCGTAGTCCGGCGTCTTCATGAAACCCCGGACAAGCTCCGCCACTTCCGCAAAGAGCTTCTCCTTCAGCTCCTGCTGCACCTTTCCCTGCTGCCTTTTCAGATCCAGCTGGGCTTTTGCCATGGCCTGGTTCTTCTGCTGCCTGGCATTGGTAGACTCCGCCCGCACCCGCGTCTGGGACTGGCGGACAGCCTCCTTCTTATGATCTTCAAACACTTTCTCAAGGGCGGTCTTGTAGGCGCTGATGATCTCGTTTCCCTCCGCCCTTGCCTCCTCCATGGAGACTGACTGTATATGAGCGATTTTTTCTTCTAATGTCAAGAGGTATCCCTCCTTTATTTATAGTTTCAGCCCGATAGCTTCCGTAATGTAGGAAGTGATAAAGTCCTTGCTCCGGCCGGTTCCGTGCCTGTCGGGTATCTCTACGAGCAGGGGCATCTTCCGCTCCAAGCGGAACTGGTCGATCATGTCCGGGAACTCCCGCCCCAGCTTCTCCGTAAGGAGTACTATGCCCACCGTCTTGTCCTGCAGCGCGTCCTGGAGGGCCTGGTACAGCTCCTCCCTCTCGTGCACCACCACGCCGTCCACGCCGGCAAGACGCATACCCGTGTAGGTATCCACATTATCACTGATGAGATACATTTTCATACTACAACTGCCCCAGGATCATGAAGGAGATGATCAGCCCGTACAGGCAGACACCTTCCGCAAGACCTACAAAGATCAGCGACTTACCAAGCACGCTGGAGTCCTCACTGATGGCTCCCAGAGCTGCGCTGGCAGCGCTGGCAACGGCGATACCGCCGCCGATACAGGATAAACCGGTAACCAGTGCGGCTGCGATATAGCCAAGTCCTGTGGCGTTGGACGCTGCTGCCTCAGCGGCGGCGTCCGCAGCCTGCACGTCTGCTCCCTGGAACATCATGATGCTGCCGATGATACAGGCGCCAAAGAAGAAAAATATATTGACTGCAAGGGCCGCCTTATAGCGCCCTTTCTTTTTCTCCCCCAGAAGATAGTACCCGAAGGGGATGATGATACTTAAGATCAGTGCTGCAATGAGAATGAGTCTGGGTGCAAGAGTCATAATTAAGCTCCTCCTTTATTTTTATTCTTTTTCGTCTTGGTATATGGGTCAAATGCCCGTCCGCTTCCCTTGTAGAAACGGCTGAACATTTCATAGTATTCCAGACGGAGAACCTGGATCCCGACCACCAGGCCTTCCATCAGACACACAAACAGGTTGCCCAGAACGATGACCGCCCAGTTGGGGGCTCCCGCCTCCGCGCCGGCCAGCATCAGCACCACCTCCATCATGGCGGCGTGGCTGACTGCAAAAGCGCCGATACGTACAAAAGACAGTGTGTTGGAAAAATAGCTCAGCAGTGTCTCGAACAGTTCAAAAAATCCTTCCACGAAAAACATGGCTTTGCTTTCTTCCATTTTCTTTGCCTTCTTCTTGATCCTGTTTGTCAGCGGCTCCTTGAAAAGGATCAGAAGCAGCGGCACACCGAACATCACTGCCATGACAATGCCTGCGGGCATGCCATGTCCCGTCATAAAAAGGACGATCACAGCCACCACCGAGGCGTAGAACACAAGTCCCGCCACGCCGTTGGCGTCAAACCAGGCCCCCGCTGTGTCGTGATCCCGCAGGGCGTTTATGATGTGCAGGATCATGGCCACAATAATGAGAGCCATACCAAAGGCCACCGCCACAATGAACACAGTGTTCAGCTTGCCCACAAAGGGGAGGGTGGTCATATGGTCAATGGGCCGCAGCCACAGTGGTTCTATAATATCTTCAAATCCGAAGACGCTTCCAAACATAAATCCGAAGATGGTGGAGAAGATCCCCGCTGTGGCAATGATCCCGGCCAGAGGGGCCTTCTTGAAATGATAGATCAGCGCTCCCGCAATGACAAGGAGCAGCCCCTGCCCCACATCCCCGAACATGGCTCCGAAGATAAAGGAATAGGTGATCCCCACAAACACGGTGGGATCCATCTCGCCGTGGGCCGGAAGTCCGTACATCCGCACAAACATTTCAAAAGGTTTGAAAAGCTTCGGATTTTCCAGCTTGGTTGGGGGCTCTCCAAAATAGCTGTCATGGTCGTCTTCCACCACGATGAAGATCTTGTCATCGTCCTTTGACTCCTCCATAAATTTCTCCACGTCATCGTCTGCCATCCAGCCGCACAGGATATAGTAATCTTCCTTTTTATCCGCCACCCGGGCCGCCATCTTGCGCACGTCAAAGTTGTGGGCCAGCTCTTCCAGCCTGTCTCTTGCCGCCACAAGGCGGGGAGCTTTCTCCCCCAGCATCGCGGCAGCTTCCTTATCTATATCGTCCATCTCTTTCTGGATGTCATAGATCTGCTGCGCCAGCTCACGGCTGGCCTGCTCCGGAGTTCCTCTGTACTCTGCCGGAATATCGATCCTCTCAAAATGCAGGGAACGGAACACAGCATCCACCTTCTGTGCCTCCCCGGGGGACACGAAGTAAGCGCCGTACACGCTTGTCGCATCCTGCTGCCCTTTGACGAAAATGGCTCCCAGGTCGTTCATCAGATATTTTTCCATCTTCTGGTACTGTTCCGCCGGCAGTTTCCCGAACCGGCAGGTAATGTACCGGAAAGAAAGGATCCTGCCAAGGTCCCCATCCATAGGGCGGAAGGGCTCGATGACCTTCTGCTTTGCCTGCAGTTCATCCTGCTTTCTTTTCAGCACATCTTTCCTGGCCTGGAAGGTAAGGTACTCCTCATTTGTGGCCCGGATCAGCTCAAAGATGTCATCCAGTCCCATGGATGTGTCCGGAGCAATCTTCTCCGGCTCATTCAGATAGCTCACATACTGCTGGGCCTTTAAAAGAGCGTCCCGGTAAGGATTGATTTCCACAAAAGGTCTTAAGTTCTCCACAGTTTTCAGCTCCGTAAGAGCTGACTCAAGCTGGATCTCATACCTGGACAGATACAGATCCATCACCCGGTCAATGTCATCCCGCGGCCCCGATATATTGATAAATTTCATTTTTACGATCATAGCTTGCGACCTCCCACATACTGCAGCGTCTCATCGGGAGAGACTCCGTAGCGGACGCACTCCATAGCTGTCGTCAGCTTCTCCAGTTCCTGCTCCTTCATAAAAAGATAGGTGTTGATGCAGGCAATGGAGTATGGATTGCTCCTCCTGTCCGTTATATAGAGATAATAGAGACAGTCCGCATACATCTTTTCTATCGTCAGCTGGTCCGTGAAGTGATAATGTCTCGCATAGGACGTCTTCGACACAGCGCGCTCAAAATCTTCCATCGTCTCCGCCTCCACCATCTCCTGCACCAGCTCTGTCCGCAGCTTATAATGGATGGGGATGAGCAGTGCATATATATCCGCCGGTTCCAGGCTGAAATATTTCTTGGCCCGGTAGATCCACTGGATATTCAGAAGATTGATCTTGGATCCGCAGTCTCTCGTAAATATCTCCAGTTCCTTGTTCTTCAGCACCTTTTTCCTGCTCTTCCACATGGATGTGAAGTAGTACAGGTTCAGGGCCAGGTCATAGTCAAAGAGAGTCACTGCCTGTCCGTCCCGGAGCTTTTTCAGTGTTCCGTAATACTCCGTATCCCTCAGGTTCTCGATGACCTCATCCGTTGTCCTGGAATGGATCAGCTTTTCAATGGAGATTTGAGAATATTTGTCGAAAAACGGCTTCTTGTAATTCAGATCAAAAGGCTCCTTGTAATGGTTGATGACAATTCGCAGGCAGTAGTTGATCAGAGCAACCTCGTACCGCTTCAGATACAGCCGCAGGAATTTTCTCTGCTCCAGGCTGCAGAAACGGTAGATCTTCGTATAGTCATGATATAGGGACAGCTCCAGAAGCTTTTCAATATTCCCTCTGTGGATCAGCCCCGGATCCAGGTTCTCCAGAACCTCTTTGTAAGTGGAATTCTGGATCAGCCAGGAGACTACCTCCGGCACACTCTTCATGGCTGCGATCTTTTCAAAATCCTCTTTCCAGAGAAGCTTCGCCTCCATGGCCCTGACCTTTGTGGCGATCCCGCTGTAAGCAAGTAAATTCCCCATAAGCTACACCTCTGTCATGCGGGCCAGTATCTCCTTGGCATATCTGGTATGATTTGCCTCATACTCCTGTTTAAGGAGAGCTATGGAGCCCTGGCTTCCCTCCATCTGTCCGCCAAGAAGTCTCTTCTTTTCCTCCTCCAGCTCGTCCCGGATGGCCTGCAGTTTCTTCTCTGTCTCCTCCTCCAGTTCCCTGTCAAAGGCTTTTTTTCTGTCTTCATACTCCCTGTCCAGCTCTGCCTTCTGCTCCTGAGCATGAGCCACAATGGCAGAGGCTGCATCCTCGATTTCCGTTAATCTGCCGATAACTGAGTCCATAGAAAGCCTCCTTTTTGTACGAAATGCCAATTTACTCTAATGATACACCTTTTGAAGAAAAAATCAATCACTTTCAGCAATATTTCAGCATATGAAAATAGCACTGATCTCATGTCTGAAATCAGTGCCTTTTCCCTATAAATATACTTTCAGATCCTTTGAAAATTGTTCTTCCAGCTTCACCAGCTTCTCCGCCAGGGAACGGCTCTCTCTGGATGCCTCCTTGTACCTGTTCTGTGCCTCTGTAATCCCCTGGATCCCCATATTGCAGCCGTCCATAAGAAGCTTTGCGATCTGGCTGCCGCTCTCGTCTATCAGAAGTTTGACATTGGTAGTGATCCAGGACATGGCCGAGACGGCCAGCCCGGCCTGGGGCTCCTCTTCACCTTCCTCCGCCAGAAGCCTGTCCGCTTCCCTTTCCAGATCTCTGTGCTTTTTCCTGTATCCGCTGACCAGCTCCTGCATCTTCCTGTCCTTTATATGCTCCCGTATCTGATCAATACTTTCTGCAGCCATCTTGCAGCCTTTGCTGCATTCTTCCAAAAGTTTCCTTGTCTGCTCACCCATACGTCCTTGGCCCCTTCCTGGTATATTTGCTTTTACTGCTGCAGATAGTATGGGTTAAAATTCGTATTTATATACTCTGTATATGAAACTTTCCTTTTCCATGGTGAAGGATCTGATCAGGTTATTCTCGCTGTCATACTCTCCCCAGACACCCTGCATGCCGCTGTCAGCCACCACATTGTCACCGATCTCCTGCACGCTGCTGACGTAGCCGGAGTAGGGAAGCTCGAAGCTTTCCACCAGCTCATAGCTGCCCGACGTCTCATCCACCAGATATTTATAATAGTAGGATGTCGTGCCGTCCACAGCTTCACTCTGGATACCATCTATAACGCTCCAGTCAAAATCAGGCCGGGTCTCGCTGACGCCGATATTGTTGTTAAACATATAAAGGTAATACTGTCCTTCCGGCAGGCTCTCGTCTTTCACATAGGTGATGGAGTGCTGCCCGCCCTGGCTGGCGAAATCCCCGCTCTTTTCAAGCACCAGATCCGCCCATTCCGTGTCTGCCCAGACAGCGGGATCGCTGATCATATACTCCACAGCAGGCGCACTGTAGAGATCTTTGATCTTAATGATAGAGGAGGTCTCCCTGGAGCTGAGGAGCACCTGTCCGTCTCCCATCCACTGGATCGTGTTGATGTGCATCCAGTCCAGATCTCCGTCGCTGTTCTCCACGCAGGTCTCCTTGTATGCGCCGAACAGGTCCCTCAGATCCAGCACTTCATCCACAGTTCCGTCTGTGACATTCAGCCGGACCATCACATCCTCCACACTGTCCTGCTCCGTGTCCGTGGCAAGGATCAATATATTTCCGTCATCGTCAAAGACATAATCGTGATGCAGCTCATACTGGCCTAAATCATAAACCGCAGTGATCTGTCCCATCCCATCCATCCTGGCAAGCTTTGTCTCGGATATGCTGAAGTACATGTCCTCCTCTGAGAAAAGGAGACGATGGCTGCGGTAGCCGATAATGGGGATCTCGCCCCGGAGAATACCATTATTGTCATAATAGTACATAAAATCCAGCCCATCGCTGTCATTTCCAAGGACTACATAGAGCCCCTCCTCCAGCTCCTCCTCTGTCATCTCTTGTCCCTGTCCGGCGCTTTCCTGTTCCTGTCCTTCCTGCGTTCCGCATCCGGCGAAGCATACCGCCAAAGTCAGGACAATGCCTGTAAATACTGTTTTTCTCCGCACATTAAAATCCTCACTTTCCGATCTCTATTATACAACCGGAAACGTGAGGATTTTTTGTTCAGTCTGTGTAAATTTTATGATTTTTCTATGTCTTCCACCTGCTCTGGCGGCTCTTTCCGTTCTTCTTCTATCGCTTCCTCCTCTATGGCCTTCTCAAGATAATCGCATTCTGCCTTCTTGGGCCTTGGGATCAGCCTGGAGGCAAACTTCCCCTGCCATCTCTTCTTTACGTAGAAATAGCCTATGAAAGAGAAGATCACAGCTCCCACAAAGTTGACGAAGAGATCCTCCATGGTGTCATTGAGGCCGATATCCAGATACCCGCCAAGGCCCAGACTTTCCCCGTTCACCGCCGCATCCGTGATATCCCGGATAATGACCGTGTGGTTGCCTCCTGTGGGGTCCAGCATGACCGTACTGATGGTGTGCAGCACGGTGTCCTTCTGCATATCCAGCAGAAAGAACTTATCCATGGCAAACTCAAAAAACTCCCACACAACGCCGATGGTCATGGAAAAACAGAAAGCCACAATGGACACAAAGACCGGCGAGAGCTGGATGGAAAATCTCTTATTCCGGTTCAGTATGTCCACAAGGGAAAATCCAATGGCTGCCATCAGAAACCCGTTCATAGTGTGAAGGATGGCATCCCACTGGGGAATACGTATGTAATAGGCCTGAATCTCACCTAAGATCTCCGCCGCAAATATAAATAGCAGCAGGATGATCTCCAGTCCGGTGGGCAGCTCGATCTTCAGATTGACCTGTATGAAGCTTGGCACAATGAGAAGCGCCAGCGTCAGCGCACACAGGAACACATTCTCAAAATTTCGGTTAAATATCTGCAGGATCATCATGACAATGACCAATGCTCTCAGGATCACATAGACTATAAAAGAACTCTTATGCTCCCGTATCTCCATGTGAAGAGCCTTTCCCATGACTCTCCAGCGTTTCTTCCACCGTTTTTCCTTTTTCATATCTATCTTCTCTTTCTGCCGCTTTTAAAGCTTTATCTCCGGTATGGCCCAGCCGTGATCCATGGGGCCGCTTCCCTTTCCAAGATCCAGTCCCGCCCGCAGAGCGCCGGAAATATAGGCCTTGGCCCTGCGGATACTCTCCTCCATGGAGTACCCTTTTGCCAGGTTGCTGGCAATGGCTGAGGACAGGGTGCATCCTGTCCCGTGTGTATTGGGATTGTCAATCCTCTCCCCCCGAAACCAGGTTGTTTCTCCTTTATAATACAGAAGATCATTGGCATCGCTGATCTGGTGGCCGCCTTTGATCAGCACCCCGCCCTGGTAGAGTTCTCCAAGACGCCTGGCCGCATCTTCCATCTCCTTCTCCCCGCTGATCTGCTGATCTGTCAGAGCCTCCGCCTCCGGAATGTTGGGCGTGATCACCGATGCAAGGGGAAGAAGCCGTTCCTTGAGAGCCTCCTGGGCCTCTTCCTCAAGGAGCCTGCTGCCGCTTGTGGAAACCATCACCGGGTCCACCACAATGTTGCGGGCCTTCCACTTCACAAGGCTGTCCGCGATCACCTCAATGAGCCGTGCCGAGGACACCATGCCGATCTTCACCGCATCCGGAAAAATATCCTCAAATATACAGTTCAGCTGATTTTCCAGAAATTCCGGCGAGGCCTCCATGATCCCATAAACGCCTGTGGTATTCTGGGCTGTCAGAGCTGTGACAGCGCTCATGGCGTAGACGCCGTTGGCCTGCATTGTCTTCATGTCCGCCTGGATGCCCGCGCCGCCGCTACAGTCACTCCCGGCTATGGTGAGTACACATTTCATTTTTCGATCTCCTTCATCTCTCTATAATCTGTGATATACACATCTGCCGCTGCCCGGATCTGCTCCATCTCCTCCGCGGCGGACGCATCTTCCATGGCAACAGTGTAAAATCCCGCCTCCCTGGCATTCTGTATCCCCTTCAGGATATCCTCAAATACGATGCAGCTGCCCGGCTTCGTTCCCAGCCTATCTGCCGCCAGACAGTACACCTCCGGCGTGTCTTTGCCGTGAGGCGTCTCCGAGGACAGGGCAAAGGCGTGAAAATAATCATAAATACCGTTATGTTTCAAGGCCGCCTCAAAGAGAACCGGCTCCGAGGATGTGGCCGCGGCGATCTTCACTCCCACTCTGTGGAGATATTCCAGATACTCCGCTGCGTGAGGCTTAAGCCCGATCTCCCGCTCGTACATTCCTCTTGCCAGGGCAAACCACTCCTCCATGATGGCCGCCTCGCTCTCCTCCATGGCATACCGCTTCTTTGTGTAGGCAGCTGCCTGGGGGAAATTCATATTGGTCAGTGCCTTCAGATAACTCTCCTCAATGGGAAGCCCGTGCCGGGTCAGGAACCTGCCATCCACGCTCTCCCAGATCCACATGGAGTCCAGGATGGTTCCGTCCAGGTCAAACACCGCGCCCTCCCACATTTTCCCGTTGTATTTTATCATCTTCCGGTTCCTCTCCTGTCCTTCTCTTTTCAGCTGCGGAAACCTTCCGACAACTCCCGGGCTGCCGCCTCTATGTCCTCCGCCGCGATCACAGCGGACACCACGGCCAGGCCGTCGATGCCGATGCCTTTAAAGTTCTGATAGGTCTGCTGGTTGATGCCGCCGATAACCACAATAGGAAGGTCAACACTCTCCCGTATCTTAAGGAGCTCCTCCCGGGAAGTCACATCTGCGTCCTCCTTCGTGCTGGTGGCGTACATGGCTCCCACGCCCAGGTAGTCCGCCCCGTCCGCAGACGCCCGGACAGCCTCCTCCACGCAGCCGGCGGAGACGCCTACGATCTTGTCCGGCCCCAGTATCCTTCTGACTTCCCCGGCCGGCAAATCGTCCTGTCCCACGTGGACACCGTCTGCGTCCACCGCCAGGGCAATATCCACCCGGTCGTTGATGATAAGGGGCACCTGGTACTTGTCAGTGATCTCCTTGATCCTCTTTGCCGTCTCATAAAACTCCAGGGACGTACAGTCCTTCTCCCGCAGCTGCACCACCGTACAGCCGCCTCTGACTGCCTGTTCCACCGCTTCCTCCAGGGTGTCCGTGCTCATAAGCCCCCGGTCCGTGCATAGATACAATGTATAGTCAATCTTATCTTTCTTCAATCTTCGCTCTCTCCCTTATGATTTTTTCATTCAGATTTCCCACAGCGTCAAGAAGCGCCATGTGAAAGCTGCCGCAGCCTATGTGTCCCGCTTTCTCAAAAGCCAGCTCCCCGGCAATACCCATGGCAGCCAGGGCCGCGCTGACTGCTGTGAGCGGATCTTTTCCTGCACCGGCAAAGGCGCCGGAAAGGGCGCTGGTCATGCAGCCGGTCCCGGTGACTCTGGCCATCAGAGGGGTGCCTCCATGGATCCGGATCACCCGGCTTCCGTCTGTCACCACATCCACCGAGCCTGTGACAGCCACTGTGCAGCCCAGTCTCTCCGCCGCAGCCAGAGCCGCCTCTGTCCTGTCCCTTCCCTGGTCCGCCTCGGACACGTCTACTCCCTTTTCGCAAAAGTCCAGCCCTGCCGCAAAAGAGATCTCCGACACATTGCCCCGCAGGATGTCCACCTTGACTTCTCTGATGATCTGCGCCGCCATCTCTCTTCGGAGGCAGGATGCGCCGGCTCCCACCGGGTCCAGGATCACAGGAATCCCCGCTTCATTGGCGCTCTTCCCGGCCCGGACCATGGCCTCCAGCTTTCTCCTGGAAGGCGTACCCATATTAAGGACAAGGGCAGATGCGGACGCAGCGATCTCCCCTGTCTCCTCCGGGTCATCGGCCATGATGGGGGACGCTCCGATGGCAAGGAGGATATTGGCACAGTCATTAGCTGTCACATAGTTGGTGATACAGTGGACAAGGGGCCGTTTCCTCTGCAGCTCTTCCACCAGAAGAGCCGCACGGACGGCCATGCTCTCTGCTTTATTTTCCCGTTTCTTGTCCTTCTCTGTCATAGTCCCGCGCATCCTGTTCTCCTCTCCGCTTTCATCCTGCTTTTCCTTTTTTACACTAATTCAGGAAGGCCTCCACGATCACGCCCTCGGCCTCCTCCTCCGTCATACCAAAGGTCCTGAGCTTGATGAGCTGCTCGTTGTTGATCCTTCCGATGGCCGCCTCATGGATGATGGCTGCGTCCAGATGACGGGCATCGATCTCCGGAATGGAGCGCACCTGCGCTTCGTCCATAATGATGGAATCGCACTGGATGTGGGCGTGGCATTTGGCCTCTCCCACGGCCCTGGGATGGAAGACCTGTGTGGAATTTCCCTTTGCCACAGATCTGGAAATGATCTGCGCAGAACTGTCCTCCCCTCTCATGTACACGGCCATATTGGACTCTGCCTTCTGCCTGTCATGGGTCATCAGCTTCTCCACCACATAGAGCTTTGCGCCTGCCCCCATGGTCACCTCGGTCTCCCGGACTGTGGAGTCCACGCCTCTGATCTGAGCTGTGTCCAGTGTAAATACGGATTCATCCTCCATATAGATCCTGGTCACCGGGTTCAGAACGCGGGCTCCTGTTCCTTCGCCCTCCCCGTAGTGTTTTTCTTCGTAGCGCACATTGGCGCCTTTCCCTACATGGAAGGCATGGATGCCGTCATGCCGGCTCTCATTGCAACCGCTGTTATGGATACCGCATCCTGCCACGATGGTGACATCCGCGCCATCCGCAATGTAAAAATCATTGTAGACAATGTCCGTCATTCCGGAAGTACTCACTACCACAGGAATGTGTACCTGCTCTCCTTTTGTATTTCCGTCAATGTACACATCGATTCCCGGCTTGTCTTCCTTTTTCTTGATCTTGATGTGCTCCGTGCTTCCATGGCACAGGGAAACTCCGTTCTGCCTGAGATTGAAGGCGCCTTCCTGCTTGAAACCGGAGCCGCTGTCTATCTGTCTTAACACCTGTTCTGTGATCTTGTCCAATAATGCTGGCATCTGTCATCTTCTCCTCTCTTTATGCTTCTCGCTCTGCTGCCGGCTTACTGCCGGTCCATGCATGTGCAGGACGGCTCTTCCCTCAGAAGTGAGGGGAGCACTTCCTCCCTGGGACCGATATTCTTGATCCGGCCGTCGTCGATGACCATGATCCTGTCCGCCATGCGGATGATCCGCTCCTGGTGGGAGATCAGGATCAGCATCTGGTCTTTCTTTTCATGGATCCGCTCAAACTGCTGTATGAGCATGGAAAAGCTCCACAGGTCGATCCCCGCCTCCGGCTCGTCAAAAATGCACAGCTTGTGGCTCTTGGCAAGTACTGTGGCGATCTCGATCCTCTTCATCTCGCCCCCGGACAGGGTACCATCGATCTCCCGTTTCAGGTACTCTTTGGCACACAGTCCCACGGCGCTCAGCATCCGGCAGGCCACCTGCTCCGGAAGCTGCTCTCCCGCTGCCAGGCAGAGCAGACGCTCCACAGTCATGCCCTTGAACCGTGGCGGCTGCTGAAAGGCAAAACCGATCCCTGCCTTGGCCCGGTGATCTATGTCATAATCGGATATGTCCTCTCCGTCCAGGATGATCTGTCCTGCATCCGCCTTCTCGATCCCCATAAGCACCTTTGCCAGAGTGGATTTACCGCCCCCGTTAGGCCCTGTGATGACCAGCATTTCTCCGTTCTCCACGGTAAAGCTGATATCTTTTACGATGCTTCTCTCCACCCCGTTTTCGTTCACTTTAAAAGTCAGGTTCTTCACTTCAAGCATGTTCCTGATCTCCTTTCTTTTGCTGCATATTCAAGTACAGTCCTTCCGCTTCCCCTGCCTCGCGCACCAGTTCCCGGTATTTTCCCGGCGAAACGCCGGCGCTCTCCCGGAACCGCTTCACAAAGTAGCTCATATTGTTGAACCCACAGGAAAAACAGATCGCTGTGATACTGTCATCCGTTGTTTCCAGCTGCCGCATGGCCTGTCTGATCCGATAGCTGTTCAGATAACTCTTCGGGCTCTGCCCTGTGATCTTCTGAAAGCACCTGAAACACTCTGTCCTGCTGATATGCACCTGTGCTGCTACATCCTCCACCGTGATATCTTCGCTGTAGTGTTCCTGTATAAACTGCAGAATCTTCCGGGCTCTCTCCTCATAGACGATCTCGCGGGATGTCTTTTCCTCTGCATCCTGCTCTCTGGCACAGTTTCTGATGAAAATCTCCCACGCCTGGGAAAGCTGGTTTCTGAGAGTCATCTCTGTCAGCCATCCGTCCTCCCTGCTCAGGCAGTAGATCCTGCGCAGACAGACCAGCAGCTCCTCCTGCCAACCGCCGGTGCGGCGCAGCGGCTCCCCGCGCATCCTGGCATCTTCCATGACCGGTTCAATGAATTTGCGGAAGATCAAGTTCTCCGTTCCCCCGGAAAGGAACTGGGGAAGAAAGACAATGGATATGCTCTCACTGTCCTCACATTTTCCCAGAACCCGGTACATGTGGAGCACACCAGAGTTGATAAAAATCCCCTCCCCTGCTCCGATCCTGTACCTTTTTTCATTCAGCCCGCACTCCAAAGATCCCTTGAGGGCCACCGTAAACTCCATCTCAGCGTGGCAGTGCCAGTCCTCAAGATAATCCCGAAAATGAGAGAAATCATTATAATATACCTGAAAAGGGAACTCTCTGGTCCCGTGCTCCTGTATCTCACACATCTTCTGATCCACCAGGATCTGGCCCTGGCTGCGCAGATAGCTCACGTACGTCCCCTCCTTCATCAGTTTTGGTACAAATGTTATATGAAATACTCTGATTCTGACAAACACTGGATAATTCCGGCACTATAATTATATAGGATGTGTCCGGCATGTCAAGTGACCCCGGGGAATTGCACAGTACTGTACCAAAAAAGCAGCGCCGCTACAGCGCTGCCTTTCTGTAAGTCTCTCCTGTCTCCACATCTTTCCAGAAAAAAACACCATCCTCAAGCACCATGTAACTGTGAGCACTGTTCTCCTTCGGGATCGACACAGAGCCCGGATTGATATAGTATTTCCCGTCAAACTCCTCCAGTACCGGCACGTGGGTGTGACCGTGCAGGAGCACATCTCCCTGTTTCAGCATCGGCGGATTGGCTGTGTTGTGCTGGTGCCCGTGAGTCGCAAAGATCATCCGATTCCCTGCGTACAAAATGCAGTAATCTGCCAGGATCGGAAATTCCAGTACCATCTGGTCCACTTCCGTGTCACAATTGCCGCGGACACACAGGATCTCCTCCTTCATCTCATTGAGCATGGCCAGCACCTCTTTCGGCGCGTACTCACGGGGCAGGTCGTTCCTTGGGCCGTGATAGAGGATGTCTCCCAAAAGCAGCAGCTTATCCGGCTTCTCCTCCCTGTATCTCTCCAGGAGGCTCCGACAGTAATAGGCGCTCCCGTGTATGTCTGATGCGATCAGTATCTTCATTTCCTGTTCTCTCCTTCTTTCAGCTTGTCATATATTTTGTCTACGTCATAATCCGGGGCATAGTCCGCGGCGGCTTCGCAGATGAGACGTATCTTTTCCTCCGGCTCTTCCAGTGCCTCAGAAATCTCAGACACCCCTTTGTTTTTTCCCAGCTTCTTACACACAACAGAAATAATCTGCTTCTCCGCCCCGGCTGCAAGTCCTTTTTCTTCCGACTCCCGGAGTTCATCTGCAAACAACTCTCTCAGCGCTTCGCACATATTTTTCTCCTCCTTTACGTTCTCCCAGTTGGCCCTGATAATGAGGTCCATGGCAGCCTGATACCACCTGGAATGGCTGTGCTCTTCATAGCGTTTCATCAGTTCCTCAATCTCGTTTCCCCTTTTCAGATTTCCTCTTAAATGCTGCATCCAGTAGTTATTCTCCGGTGACAATCGGGGCGGGATCAGAAGCTGCATGGGAACGGGATCCCCCTCCAGATAGTAGATCCCCTCCTCTATCCTTCTTACCTTGATTTTCCGGACCTCTTCCAGCTCGATACGCAGGGCAGCGGCAAATGCCGGAGAGTAACCGGCGTTCTTCTTTGACACGGCAGACGCCGCATGAGAATATGAGAAAAATAATGCCTGCAAACAGAATAGCATACTTCCCCCGCCGCCGCAAGAATATGTGACATAAAATTTTCTCATTAAAAAGAGCAGGGCGCTGTCCGCGCCCCGCCCGCATGTCTTATATCTTATGTCTTAGTCAACCGGCTTTGTCTCGTCCGCGATATACTCGAAGAAATCAAAGTCCGCACAGTGCTGATGTTTCACTCTGTCCGCGCAGGTCAGGCCCACCATAGTGCCTGTGAACTCCCCGTACTGACAGTACTCATCAGAGAATTTCGCCGTGTCAAAGATCCGGCCGATCTTTGTGTACGTCTCCCCGTCATAGCTCCACTCGAACCAGGATTTTCTTCCCTGGATCCAGAGACGCAGGTAGATGGGACGGTCCTCCACCGGGATCCTTGTGTTCAGAAACTCTGTCTTCACGCCGTTTTCCAGGTGGATGATAGACAGGGCGCTGCCTCCCAGAGTCTCGCTGTAATATTTGCGCAGGTTAATGTAGTTCATATTGTCGTAGTAGAGGATAAGTCCCGCGCTGTGCTGGTGCACTTCCGGCTGGAATTCCATCTTTGTGGTGATCCGTGCGTAGACGCTGGTCAGCTTTCTGGCAAGGATGCTGACCTTGTTAAGAGATGTCCTGGACTCCTGGCCGCGGAGACGCACCCAGCCCGGACGGGCCTTCACATCTGCAAAGCGCCAGGGCATGATCCGGGGCGCATAGTACCAGTTGCCCAGCTCGCCGCTGTCGAAATCGTCAAAGTCGGGCACTTTTGGAAGCGGGCACTGCGGCAGAGAGCTCTCCTGTGTCTCCTCCTGGGCCAGGTTGCTGCCACTGTCCGTCCTAAACCATCCATCATCGGTCCACTTCATCTTCTGGATAGCTGTCTCACGCCCCAGCGTGCAGCACAGTTCCGGCACAAAGGGCCTGGAAGTATGGTACACCATATACACCTCTCCGTCCGGTGTCTCCACGTAGCTGCCATGTCCGGCTTTCTGCAGGACAGAGTCGGGATTGTAGTATTTAGGCTTCAGATGATCCGGGTTGTGCCTCTCATAGGACTCTCCCGGCACGGAGGTGAGAATGGGATTTGTGGGATCCTTCACATAGGGGCCCCACACGTTTTCTGACCGTCCCATGGTGACACAGTGATTGTAGCCCGTACCGCCCTCCGCGCACATAATATAGTAATAACCGTTCCGCTTCGTCAGATGAGGCGCCTCGATGCAGCCTCTGTCCGTGCCGCCGTTCCAGATCCGCTTCGGATAGCCTATGATCTCTTTCTTCTGCGGATCATATTCCACCATACAGATGGCGCCCGGCTTTTCGTATCCTTCCCTTGTCTCCCACTCCAGGGCCACCACATATTTGCGGCCGTCATCATCATGGAAAAGGGATGCGTCAAATCCCGAAGAATGGAGGTACACAGGCTCGCTCCACGGACCTCTGATATCCTTTGCTGTGATGAGGAAATTATCCACATCAAAGTATCTGGCGTTCATGGAGTTCATGACGCCGTACACCACATAGAAAAGATCTTCCTCCTCACAGTAGGTCAGACAGGGTGCCCACAGGCCTTTTGCGGAGGGGAGTTTCTTCAGATCCACCTTCTCGTCGTCGGTGATCACATGAGTGTAAAGCTCCCAGTGTTTCAGATCGCGGGAATGATAGACGGGAAGCCCCGGCATCCACTCGAACGTGGATACTACGAGATAGTAGTCCTCCCCTTTTCTGCATATACACGGATCCGGATTAAATCCGGGAATGATTGGATTTGTTATCATGTCTTTCTTCTCCTTCTACGCTTCTTTTTCCTTTTTTCCGCTGTTTTTTATCACACAGCTTGCGATGGCTCTGGGCTCCAGGGAAATGCGGCAGAGTTCTCCCTCCATGCGGATCACTGCCGGCAGCTTTTCGTCCGACTTATTCATAAAAATGCAGACGATATCACCGGAAGGATTTCTCCAGGCTGTCACATCCAGCTTCTCTGTGTATCTGGTGTGGGCGATGCGGACGGCCCCGGCCTCGATAAAGTGGGCGAAATGCCAGTAGTAACGGCAGATCCTCCGCTCCTCCAGCCGTTTCTCATCCTCGTGGTAAAGGTAGGGTGAGTCGCAGAAATTATTCTGGTGGTTGGGGCCGCCTTCCCCGTCCAGCAGGATATTCCAGTCATAGAAAGCCTGCATGCCGTGATTCAGATTTCCGATCATATCGTGGGAGAGGCGAATGGCGTTCTCTGTCTCCATGTCCTTGTCGTACTTGCCAAACTCCAGGCAGCTCTCAGACAGGATCAGCTTCTTGTCCGGGTACATCTGGCGCACCAGATCCAGGGCCTCAAAGTGGTCCCCGCTGTACCAGTGGAATGCAAGGCCTGTGATCATGTCATCTGTCTCCTTATCGATCAGTCCGCTGGCACGCTCAAAGAGCCTCTCTTTGTTGTGGTCCCAGCCGAAAATCTCCACATGTTCCAGCCCTCTTTTTTTCATCTCCGGGCAGAGGTGGTCTCTTAAAAATTCTTTTTCCTCCTCCACTGTGTAGACGCAGGAGTCCCATGTCTGCACAGCGGCGGGCTCATTCTGGAGGGACATGCGCTCCACTTCATATCCTCTCTTTTCAAACTCTTCTATATACCGGCAGAGATACTTTGCCCATCTGCTGTAGTATTCCTTTTTCAGCGATCCCCCGCCAATGCGGCTTCCGTTTGTCTTCATAAATTCCGGCGGGGACCAGGCGGAAAGCATCACCTTCAGCTTCTTTCCCGCTCTCTGCTGCGCCGCCTCAAGAAGAGGGATCATATATTTTTCCGTGTGGGCAAAGGAAAATGTATCCAGGTTCTCGTCCTCTTCATCCTCCACAGCCGAATAGAGCCGGGTGGAAAAATCACAACTGTCCATATGAAGGCGCACCCGGTTGTAGTGCATGCCCTCCTCCCCGAAATACATATCCAGCAGTTCTTCCTTCTGGTCTTTGTCCATCATGGAAAAAACATAGCCGGCGGCATCTGTAACGGCTCCGCCAAAGCCTTCCATGGTCTGGTATGTGAGGCCGGGATACAGGTTCACCACTTCATTTTCCGTCCCGTCCTCCGGGACAAAATCATATACTTCCATCTTTTTGTCCGGATAGATCTTCTCCGGGCTTTCTGTCATATATAAACGCACGTTTGTCTCCTCCGCTATTTTTCTCTCAGGATCAGTACATCCCAGTCTTTCAGATGTATGCGGTCATCCCGCCGGTAGCTCTTTCCTGTCAGAACATCCTCTGCCAGATCCCAGGGGCATGTAATGTCCCGCTCCTCCTGGCTGTAGTGCAGTACGTAATGCAGGTCTGCTCCTTCTTTTGTCCTGCCGCTTCTTATGGTCACAGGCCACGTGTACGCCGGAAGGGGGATTTTTGCATCTTTTGCCGCCTTCTGGTACACCTCTTTGAGAAGCTCTTTTTCTGTAAAGCATCCCACATACCAGGCTGCTCCGTTTCCGTAAGCATTTCTTGTGATCCCTGCGTACTCTCCCCAGTAGGGATGCTCATAGCCGGCTTCCCGGCCTGCGCTTTCCGGCTTCATAAGCTCCATAAAGTACTGGATCTTCTCTCCTTTGATCATGGCCCTGCCGGGTTCCGTGAACTGGTTGTAGGTCATGCCGAAGCAGTCTGTCAGACCGTGGGGCTGGGCATCCGGGTACACGCTGGCCTGCTCATCTGACACGAAGGAACGAAAAGAGCTGACAAGAACGCCGCCCCGTTTTACAAAGGCGTCCAGACGCCGGATGAGGTCCTCTCCGGCGCAGTAGAGAGCCGGGGTAACGATCATATCGTACCGGTCTTCCTTCAGCGCGTGCACATCCACTACGTCGCACTCCAGGTTCATCTCGTAAAGGCTGTCGTACATCCACCGCACCACATCGTTGTAGCTTAAGTCCCTGTCAATGGGGAACCATTTGAGGGCTGTGAGGGAGCGGTTGTCCACCAGCAGGGCGATCCTGTTTTTCTTTGTGAAGCCTGCCAGTTCTTCCGCGTGCTCCTTCCACTCCCGGCCGATGACGCAGGCCTCCCGGTAGGTGGGATTGGACTGAAGGTCGTGGCTTAAAAGTCCCCGCCAGTATGTCTCATAGCCGTTGTGGATGGAGTGCCAGTTCCAGTACATCTCCCCTGCCGCCCCGCTGGCCAGATGGCTGTAGGCGTGGAGGCGGAGCTGTCCCGGGTAGGGCGTCCAGTATTTAAAGGCCTGTGCCTGGCACTCCAGCACCAGGTAATTTTTATCCTGTAGGCTGCGGATGGAGTCCCCGCCAAAAGCGATCTCTGCTCCAGTCAGATCGTCCTGGGTGGGGTGGTAGATGTCCGTCCCCGCAATGTCCAGGCACCGGGATGCCTCCTGGTGGTTCAGATCCGGCTGCACCCCGTAGGAGTAGCCGTCCTGGGCAATGTCCGCCCCGAACTTCTTCCACGCAAAATCCAGATTGTGGGTGATGAACTGGTCCTCTCTTTTATACTCCCGCACAAGGTCCGCCTGCCAGGCGAGGAAGCGGGCCGCCACGGTCCTCTTGAAGGCCTCGTACTCTCCCACCAAACCGCCGTTGACGCAGCCTCTCATATCCGGCAGATCGTCCCAGCTGTGGATGGAATTGCTCCAGTAGGACAGATAGAAGGCTCTGTTAAATGTATCTGTATCTTTGTATTTCTCTTGCAGATGTTCCCGGAAAAGACGCTGCATCTCCTCCCCGTCATTTCCGTAGTGCTTTGTCTCATTGTCGATCTGAAATCCGATCACAGAAGGATGAAAAGCTGTGTGCTCCAGAAGCCTCCGGATCACTCTCTCCCCGTAATGCAGGTATGTGGGATTGAGTATATCGAAGATCTGCCGGTGCCCGTAGGCGGCTTTTCCCTCTTTTGTGGTGACCATGATATCCGGGTCTTTTTTTACAAGCCAGGAGGGGACCGCGTAGGTGGGGGTGCCGATGATCACCTTCATGCCTGTCTCCTCTGCCTTCTTTAAGACCTTATCAATATAAGAGAAATCGAAGACGCCGTCTTCCCTCTCCAGAGTGCTCCAGGTAGACTCCGCAATGCGCACCACGTTCATCCCGGCCTTTTCCATCATGTCAAAATCTTCATCTATTCTGTCCCAGGGCATATACTCCGGGTAATACGCTGTCCCAAAAAGCAGTTCTTTCCTCTCCATAATTCCTCCATATTGCAGACAAAGGATGCCGCGTGAACGCCATCCTTTGCCAAATTGCCAGATTTATTTTCTGCCGCCTGTCAGAGGCCGCTTTATATTTTTTAGTTGTCTCCTCTGTGCTTTCCTGCTTCCAGATCTGCCACAACCTGCCCGTAATACTTGTCCAGGTTGAACATAGCCATGCAGATGACACAGATCACGGATGTGATAACCGGTACCCATGCAAATGCCACAGTGATGGATGAAAGTGCAGATGCACTCTGTACTTCCAGGGCGGCGTCAAATCCGCCTGCATCCAGGATCCATCCAAGAGCAGCCGTACCGATACCAGATCCCACCTTCATACAGAAGGAAGAAGCAGCATTTCCCATGCCGGCTGTGCCGTATCCATTATACCACTCGCCGTAGGTAATTGCATCCTGCAGGCATCCGAACATAGTCGCTCCGCCGCATCCGAAGCCGATACCTTTGATGACAGATGATGCACAGATGATGCTGTAGTCTGTGGAGATACCGGAGATGACAAATCCAACTGTTGCGATGGCCATACCTGCCATGAACAGGTTTCTCTTGCTCACCTTCTTCATAAGGAACGGTGTAATGAACAGAGTAATGATCTGCGCGATGGAGAGCAGGTTGGATACCATTGCGTAGTATCCGTCGTTGCCCATGTTGTACATAGTAAAGTAAACGGCTGATCCGAAGAATGTGGACATCATAAAGTACATGGCAAACACGCTGATGACCATTAAGATCCAGTATTTATTTTTCACAAGTCCCTTCAGACCTTTGATAAAGGAGACTGTCTCACCTTTTCCGTCTGCTCCGCCTTCTACGACTCTCTCTTTACAGGTAAAGAACATAAACATATTGAGGATGACAAAGACGATCATCAGAACCACAAAAGTCAGTGTCCAGCCTCTCTGTGTGTAGGCATCCCCGCCGCCGAAGAAACCTGTCATCTTCAGAACCACTGTGTTGATGGTCATGGTTCCGGCTGTGGCCAGAAGGTTACGGAAGTTTCCGAGAAGACCTCTCTCGTACTGGTCTCTTGTCATCAGTCCCTGCATGGTAGCATAGGGAACATTGATTCCTGTATAGAAAATGGTGGAAACAAGGTTGTATGTAAGGAACATGTATGCGATCTGTACAGGGCCCGCAAAGCTGGAGGGCACGCTGAACATCAGCACGGTACATACAGCAAGAGGGATGCACAGTCTTGCGATCCAGGGACGGGCCTTGCCCCATTTACTGTGGGTATGGTCAACGATATATCCCATAGCAAGGTCTGAAAGACCATCCAGGATCTTGGAGACAGCGATGATGGAGGCTGCCGCCGCTGCGCTGGCTCCCACTACATTTGTATAATATACAAGGAGAAATGCACTGATGGCAGAATATACCAGGTTTCCTGCATAGTCTCCGATACCGTAGGCAAACCTTTCAAGGAATGAAAGCTTTGCGTTGGGGTTCATATCTGTTGTCTTGTTCATTGTTCTCTCTTCCTTTCACTTTACTCTCTTATGCTTCCTCAACCGGGAACCATCCGAAGTCCACGCAGCGTCCCAGATCCCAGCTGTCCCAGCCAACCCAGCCAGGTGTGTTCACTGTGTCTGTGAGAAGCTTCCAGCTCCAGTAGAAGTAACCGTTTCCGGCCTTCCATGCCTCAAGCTGCGCTTTTGCCACTGCGTTGTAGATCTCTTTCTTTCTCTCGTCGCTTACCACTTCCTGATCCAGACCTTCCACGCCGTTTAAGACAGTCTGTCCCCCCTTGGTATCCTGTCCCACTGCAAGAGAGTTGAAGAGGCACCACTCACCGCAGATCACCGGGAAATACTCCTTCATCTCCCCGATGTCCTTCTGCAGGTTCTTCACATAGCCGACGTAGCTTTCCACAGTCTGCTCACAGCCGTACAGCTCCGCCATCATGAGGTACTGGTGGGTATCCAGGACCACGCCCCTGTATTTATCCTCACGCATGAAATTCTTCCATGCTTTCAGGCGAAACGCGTCGTGGAACACCACATATTTATCTTCCGGCATATGTTTCCGGATCCTATCGTAGGCATCCAGGTAGAACTGACGGATGAACTCGATGGTGTTGGGCTTTGACCTTGCGCCCCTCTCCGCATCCACTGCCGGGTAGCGCTCCTGCACGTGCATGCCTTCCCACATGTCCTCGAGCACCGGCTCGTTGATGATCTCAATGCCCCACAGCCCTTTTCTCTGGCCGTAGCGCTCTGCCAGTCTCTCCAGCACGCTGAGCTCAAACTCCACCTCGTCCGGCTGCTGTGACCAGATGCACACGCCGCTCTCACCGCCATTGTCAAAGCCGTTCTGGCTGCCCGGCGCCGTATGGAGGTCGATGAGGATCTGAAGTCCGTACCGCTCTGCCCAGTTGAAGGCATTGTCCAGCTCTCCGATGCAGCCGATGAAGGGCTCTCTGTCCCCGAAGATAAAATAGGGAACCGGGATGCGGACCGTGTCCAGTCCCAGGCTCTTGATCCTTGTAAAGTCTCTCTCTGTAATGTACTCAGATCTGTGCATCTTAATGCGGGCCTCGTACACCTCCTTCGGCAGCTGGAGCGGGAGATTGTGCTCGTCCTCAGCTGTTGTTCCCTCGAATAATCCGGGGCTCATCCATTTCTCCAGGACAAGCCAGTTTCCAAGATTCACGCCTTTTACCTGCATGTCTTTCACTTTCCTTTCTTTCATGTTTTCTGAGCAAGCCTTTATCTGTCTCTTTCTGTTGGTTATTTTAGTCTCACGCGGAGTCATTTTATATTATCATTCTCAGTTTTTTATCACTTTTCACGGAAAAACTTTTGTGATATGATCATACTGTCACGAAGTGCGTAAGTACCGCTCAGAAAGGAGATGGCAGATGAATACAGAATATCTGATGCAGTATATATCTTACGGCCTCCACACCATGGTGAAAATATGGAACCGCTCCCCGGGGGCCGGCCCTTCCCCGAAAGTCTTTTGCGCAAGAAAAGATCTCCAGGACATCTATCTGACGGAAGACGCGCTTTTCCGTTTCCTGGACAGCCACGAGCAGGGCGGCTCCTACCGCTCCCTGCCTGTGCTTTTCTCTGTAAACAGGGAAATATACTACGCTTTTTCCCCCTCCTGGGACCTGGATTTTCTCATAGGCCCGGTCCGCTTCTCCTCCCCGGTCCGAATGAACCGGGACCTGGAGGCTCTGCCCCTGTCTGAGGAGGATGTGGCCGCCGCGCCGGAGTGTGAGTTCTCTGATTTCGCCTCCCATGTCCTCCTTGTCTACAATCTTCTGCACACCAGCTTCCTCTCCCTGAACGACCTGGTGACCGCCAACTGCATGGACAGTTCCATGGACGACGCCATCATGGAGGACTTTTCCTCCCTGGTCTTTGACCGGAGGGAGCAGGAGCAGCCCCACAATCCTTACGACCAGGAGCTGCGGGAATTTTCCAGCATCGAGCACGGGGATATAGAAATGCTGCGAAGGAGCCTGCAGGAGGACTACACAGGCAAGATCGGGACACTGGCCAAAGACGAGGTCCGCCACATGCGCAACCGGGGCATTGTGGTGGTCACCCTGGCAAGCCGGGCGGCCATCAGAGGCGGCCTGCTGCCGGAGGTGTCCTTCTCCATGAGCGACGTCTTCATCCAGCGCCTGGAGGAGGAGTCGGACACGGCTGTCCTGCTGAACATGATGCACCAGTTCGAGTTCAAATATACGGAGATGGTGGCGGACTTAAATTCCCAGAAGGCAGGCCGGCCAAGGAAAGACCAGAACCCCAGGGTGGACCAGTGCAAGGACTATATATTCAAGCATCTCCATGAAAAAATCCGCATCCAGGACATTGCCGACGAGCTGTACCTGAACGCGAATTATCTGTCCGAGATCTTCCGCCAGTATGAGGGCCTCACCATCACGGAGTTCATCCTCCAGGAAAAGGTAGGGCTGACAAAAAACCTGCTCTCCTACTCCCCCTACTCCTACAGTGAGATCGCCGCCTACCTGGGCTTTTCTTCCCAGAGCCACCTGGGAAAGATCTTCAAGAAGCACACCGGCATGACGCTGAAGCAGTACAGGGATCAGTACGGCGTGCGGGAATTCTGAG
Organism: Lachnoclostridium phocaeense; assembly: GCF_959599685.1. Lineage (NCBI taxonomy): Bacteria > Bacillati > Bacillota > Clostridia > Lachnospirales > Lachnospiraceae > Lachnoclostridium > Lachnoclostridium phocaeense. The sequence goes on along the minus strand of NZ_CAUGIN010000008.1, from coordinate 10,739 downwards.
TTCCCCTCCCATGGAAAAGGCAGGCTTAAGAAAGCCTGCCTTTAAAATCCTCATAGCCGAACCGGCGCACCAGCTCCCTGCTCCCGTCCTCCCTCTCAAGGACAATGTCCGGAAGGGCCATGCCGTTGAATGTATTGTTTTTTACCATGGAGTAGATGGCCATGTCCTGGAACTCCAGCACGTCCCCGGTCTCCAAGGGGCGGTCAAAGGAGTAGTCTCCGATCACATCCCCTGCCAGACAGGTAGGGCCTGCCAGACGGTATGTGAAGGCTTTCTCCCCGGGAAGGCCTGCCCCGGAAAGGGGCGGGCGGTAGGGCATCTCCAGCACGTCCGGCATATGGCAGGCGGCAGAGGCGTCCAGGATGGCTGTCTGCACGCCGTTTTCCGTGATCTCCAGCACACTGGTCTGAAGCGTCCCGGCCTGCAGCGCCACCGCCTCCCCGGGCTCCAGATAGACTGTCCCTCCGCAGAGCTTCTGCACCCGGCGGATGCACTGCTTCAGCGTCTCCATGTGGTACCCCGGGCGGGTGATATGATGTCCGCCGCCCAGGTTCACCCACTTCATCTTCGCCATGTACACACCGAACTTTTCCACCACTGCATCCAGGGTCACTGCCAGGGCGTCCGCGTCCTGCTCGCACAGAGTGTGGAAATGCAGCCCCTCTATCCCCTCCAGCAGGTCCGGCGTCTCCGCAAGGGCCCTCTCAAGCTGGGAGAGGGTAGTCCCCAGCCGGGAGCCGGGGGCACAGGGATCGTAGATGGCGTGGCCCTCCTGGGTGGAGCACTCCGGATTGACACGAAGTCCCGGGCTCCTCCCCGCCGCCAGGATCTGCCTCTTGTATCTCCGTATCTGCTGGGGGGAGTTGAGGACTATGTGTCCGCAAAGGGAGAGGATTTCGCCCATCTCCTCCTCCCGGTAGGCGGGGGAGAAGATGTGGTTCTCCTTCCCCATGCACTCCGCCCCCAGCCTGGCCTCGTAGAGGCCGCTGGCTGTGGTCCCTGCCAGATAGTTTCCTATGAGGGGGTAGACCCGGAACATGGAGAAGGCCTTCTGAGCCAGCAGGATCCGGCATCCCGTCTCCCGGGCCAGGCCGGCAAGCTGCTCCAGATTTTCCTTAAGCGCCCGCTCCTGCACGATGTAGCAGGGCGTATGTATCTTGCTTTCTCTCATCTTTCTCTCCTAGTCCACCAGCTCCGGGTCCTCGCTGACCTTCCAGGGAAGTCCCCACTTGTTCAGCGCTTCCATGAACGGATCCGGGTCAAACTCTTCCATATTATACACGCCCGGCTTCTTCCATGTGCCGTTTAAGATCATCATGGCGCCGATCATGGCCGGCACGCCTGTAGTGTAGGCCACTGCCTGGGAGCCCACCTCTTTGTAGCACTCCTGGTGATCGCAGGTATTGTAGATGTAGATCTTCTTCTCTTTTCCATCCTTCTTTCCCACAAAGATGCAGCCGATGTTTGTCTTGCCCTTTGTCCGCGGTCCCAGGGAGGAGGGATCCGGCAGCACGGCTTTTAAGAACTGCAGGGGCACAATCTCTTTCCCCTCAAACATAATGGGTTCAATGGAGGTCATCCCCACATTCTCCAGGCACCGCAGGTGAGTGAGATAGCTCTCCCCGAATGTCATAAAGAAGCGGATCCTCTTGATGCCAGGGATATTGAGAGCCAGCGACTCGATCTCCTCGTGGTGGAGAAGATACATATCCTTCGGGCCGATCTCCGGGAAGTTGTAGACCCGCTTGATCTCCATGGGCTCTGTCTCCACCCAGTGTCCGTCCTCCCAGTAGGAGCCTTTGGCGGACACCTCCCGGATGTTGATCTCCGGGTTGAAGTTGGTGGCAAAGGGATAGCCGTGGTCTCCCGCATTGCAGTCCAGGATGTCGATATAGTTGATCTCGTCAAAATAGTGCTTCAGCGCGTAGGCGGAGAACACACTGGTCACTCCCGGATCAAAACCGCTTCCAAGAAGGGCTGTAAGGCCTGCCTTCTCGTAGGCGTCCCGGTAGGCCCACTGCCATTTGTACTCAAATTTTGCCGTGTCCTCGGGCTCGTAGTTGGCCGTGTCCACATAGTGTACGCCGCAGGCCAGGCAGGCGTCCATGATATGAAGATCCTGGTAGGGAAGAGCCAGGTTCAGCACCACCTCCGGCTCCACTTTTTTGATGAGCGCCTTCAGCTCCTCCACATTGTCCGCATCCACCTGGGCAGTGGTGATCTTTGTCTTTGTAGTGCCCTCCAGCTTCTCCTTCAGCGCGTCACACTTGGACACGGTGCGGCTGGCGATGCAGATCTCTGAAAACACCTCGCTGTTCTGGCAGCATTTCTGGATAGCCACGCTGGCCACTCCTCCGCATCCGATGATCAGTACTTTTCCCATTTCTAATATCCTCCTTTTCTTCTCTCTTTTCTATTTTGTTCCAAGGGCGATGAGCATCTCCCTTATGATCTTGCATGCCGCGGCCGTGGAAGCCCCTGTGGGGTCAAAAGGCGGGCTCAGCTCTGTCACGTCGCACCCGATGACCTCTGCCTTCCGGCACACTTCCGTCACGGCTCTCTGCAGCTCCATATAACTTACGCCTCCCGGCTCCGGCGTCCCTGTCCCGGGAAAGACGGACGGGTCCATCACATCCAGGTCCACCGTGAAGTACACCGGGACGCCCTTCAGTTTCTCCAGCGTCTCCCCCAGCCCCTCCAGGGTGAAAGGATGAAGATCCGTGTGTCCCTCCCGGGCCCAGGCAAACTCCGCCCTCTCCCCGGAGCGGATGCCGAACTGGTGGATGCGGCCATCCCCCAGCAGCTCCCAGCACCGCCGAAGGACGCAGGCGTGGGACAGCTCCACCCCCAGGTAATCCTCCCGCAGGTCCGTGTGGGCGTCAAAGTGCAGGATGTGAAGATCCGGATATTTCCGGGCCGCCGCCCGGACACTTCCCAGGGTCACCAGGTGCTCTCCCCCGATGAGGAAGGGCAGCTTCCCGTCCCGGAAGATCTCCCCGGCCGTCTCCTCGATCTGATCCAGCACCTTCTCCGAACTTCCGATGGCCAGCTCCAGATCCCCCATGTCAAAGACCCGGCACTCCTCCAGGCTTCTGTCCTGGTAAGGGCTGTAAGTCTCCAGCCCGTAGGAGTCCGTCCGGATGGTGCCACCGGCAAAGCGGGTCCCCGGCCGGAAGGAGGTGGTGGAGTCAAAAGGCGCCCCGTAAAGGACAATGTCCGCCTCCTCGTAGGTACAGTCACATCCCATGTAATCTACAATATTTTTATTCAACATCTTCCAGCAGCTCCTCCACATAGACCGGCAGGGCGAACACCCCTGCGTGCAGTCTCGGTTCATAGTATCTTGTGCGGATGCCTTTCAGCTTCCAGGCCACGGCGTTTAAATCCTCCAGGGGGTGGTACTTCTTTGACGCAAAGCCAAAGAGCCAGTGCCCCGACGGGTAGGAGGGCAGATGGGCCTGGTACACCCGGCAGATGGGAAAGGTCTCCACGATCCGCTTGTGCATCCGCTGGCACTGAAAAGCCTCCTCCGTGTAAAAGGGACTCTCATTCTGGTTGACCATGATGCCGTCCTCCCGGAGGGCATTGTAGCAGTTCCCGTAAAACTCTTTTGTGAACAGTCCCTCCCCGGGTCCGAAGGGGTTGGGAGAGTCGATGATGATGAGGTCGTACCGGTCTGTCTGGGAGCGGATAAACCGCAGGCCGTCCTCGTGAAAGATCTCCACCCTCTCATCGTTGAGACTGCAGGCGATCTCCGGGATATATTTCCGGCAGACCTCCACAAGAAGGGGATCCATCTCCACCACATCGATGTGGCGGATCTCCTCGTACTTGATCAGCTCCCGGACCACACCGCCGTCGCCTCCGCCGATGACAAGCACGTCCTCCACATGGGGGTGCACCGCCATGGGCACGTGGGTGATCATCTCGTGGTAAATGAATTCATCCTTCTCTGTCAGCATCAGGTCCCCGTCCGCCACAAGGATCCGGCCGAACTCCCGGGAGTCCAGCACATCGATCCGCTGGAACTCGCTCTGGGCGCTGAAAAGCTGTTCCTTGATGCGGATGGACAGCTTCACGTCCTCTGTGTGTTCATCTGAAAACCACATTTCCATGGTCTACACGCCTCCCTTCTTCTCTGTGACAACATTGAGCTTCTCGATCTTCTCATCCTCCGGCCCGGTCATGGAGCAGCCTTTCTCCTTGGCGTAGAGGATGTACTCGATGATCTCGTCCGTGATCTCCTCCCCCGGCGCCAGGATGGGGATCCCCGGCGGATAGCACATGACGAACTCACTGCAGATCCGCCCCTCCGCCTCCTGGATGGGGAGCTGTTCCTTGGGCGCGTAGAAGGACTCCTGGGGCGTCATCACCACCCGGGGCGGTATGTACTCCTGGGAGAGCATACCTGTCTTGTCCTTCTGGTAACGCCGCTTGATGTCCGCCAGGGCGCTGACCAGGCGCTCCACCTCCTGCTTCCTGTCGCCGATGGACAGGTAAGCCAGCATGTTTCCCAGATCCCCGAACTCGATCTGGATGTCGTACTCATCCCGCAGGATGTCGTACACCTCGATGCCGGCCAGGCCAATGTCCAGGGTGTGGACAGACAGCTTTGTGGGGTCGAAGGCATAGACGCTGTCCCGGTTCACCAGCTCATCGCCAAAAGCGTAGTAGCCGCCGATCCGGTTGATCTCCTCCCGCGCGTACTCTGCCAGCTCCGCTACCTTCGCGAAGGCCTCCCTCCCCCGCAGGGCCAGATTTCTCCTGGAGATGTCCAGGCTGGAAAGCAGCAGGTAGGAGGCGCTGGTCGTCTGGGTCAGATTGATGATCTGCCGCACGTAGCCGGGGTGCATGTCCTTCCCCACCAGGAGGAGGGAGCTCTGGGTCAGGCTCCCGCCGGACTTGTGCATGCTCACCGACGCCATATCCGCCCCTGCGGCCATGGCTGTCACAGGGAAGTTTTCCCCGAAGTAAAAGTGGGTGCCGTGGGCCTCGTCCACCAGCACCTTCATGCCGTGGCTGTGGGCCGCCTCCACAATGGTCCGAAGATCGGAGCAGATGCCGTAGTATGTGGGGTTGTTCACAAACACGGCCACCGCGTCCGGGTTGTCGCGGATGGCCTGCTCCACCTGCTCCACTTTCATGCCAAGGGAGATCCCCAGATGCCGGTCCACATCCGGGTTCACATACACCGGCCTTGCGCCGCACAGGACAAGGGCATTGATAATGCTCCTGTGGACATTCCTCGGCATGATGATCTTATCCCCCTTTTTACAGCAGGCCAGGGCCATGCTCTGGACCGCCGATGTGGTGCCGCCCACCATGAGAAAGGCGTGGGCCGACCCGAAGGCCTCCGCCGCCAGCTCCTCCGCCGCCTTGATCACAGAGACCGGATGGCACAGATTGTCCAGCGGCTTCATGGAGTTTACATCGATATTGACGCACCTGTCCCCCAGAAGCTCTGAGAGCTCCGGGTTCCCTCTTCCCCTCTTGTGCCCCGGCACGTCAAAGGGCACGATCCGCATCCTCCGGAACTGCTCCAGCGCCTCGTAGATGGGGGCATCCTCCTGTACATATTTTTTCATGCTTCACTCACTCCTTCCTGCAGCGCCTGCGGTCCCGCCGGAGGACTCTTATCCTGCCCGGGCGTCCCAGGGACTTTCCGGCAGAACAAAAAAACGCAGGCAGAAGGGCACCTTCCACTTGCGTTTCATCACTCTATCACAAATATACATACAGACACACCCGCAGAAAAATCCTTTCGCGTTTCCTGGTGTCATGTTATGGACAGATATGGGACCTTTTAGAGTCTATATAGCAAATATTTTTACTTTTACTACTCTTATTGACCGTTTCACAAGTTTTGTATGCCTTTTTGCACACTGGTTATAAAGTAACCAACTTATAAAATTTGAGCTTCTAACTCAATCAATAAGGCAGCCTGTCTCTCTGCTGCCGAAAAAATATTTGCATGGAAGCCATATCTGTTTTCCATACGTGTTTACTTATATCATATTTTTTGTAAACATGCAAGAAATATTTTCGAAAAAAACCGGTCTAGGAATTTTTCATCACAACCTCTTCCACCACGTCCGCCACGTGCTCGCAGGCGTCCGCGCACTTCTCCAGGTAGGTGTAGATCTCTCTCCAGGCCAGGATCTCCAGCACATCTCCTACCTCCGTATGGAGCGCCCTCATGCTGGCAAAATAGATCCTGTCCGCCTGCTCCTCCAGGGAGTTGATGCGGATGATACTCTCATTCAGCTTTTTGGAGCGGCGGAAATCCGGGAACTCCTTCACAAGGGCGCACACCTCCTCCGTGCAGGCGATGACGATGTCCAGCATCCTGAGGGCGTCCGGACGGATGGTCTGCACATTGTTCATGTAGATGCGGATGAAGACCTCCTCCGCCTTGTCAGTCAGCTCATCGATATTGTAGCTTAAGGATATGATGTCCTCCCTCTCAATGGGGGTGATGAAGGCCTTGGCCAGCCGGTCTGTGAGCTGATGCTTCTTTTCATCCGCCTCGTGCTCGATCCGGTGGATCTCCTCCATATTCTCCTCCATTTTCGCCGGGTCATAGGCCGTCAGCTTCTCCTTCAGAAAATGGGTTGCTTTTCTTGCAAGCTCCGCACACGCGGCAAAATTATCATAATAAAACGCGTCCTGTTTTTTTGACATTGTTCTTTTCTCCTTTTCTCCTGTATTTTACTTAAAAGACAGCCATGAATATCTTGGCCATCACAAAGCTGATAATGCCGCACCCCGGGAATGTGAAGATCCAGGTGAGCATCATGTCCTTCACCACATTAAAATTAATGGCGGACAGCCGCTTCACCGCACCCACGCCCATGATGGCGCTGGTCTTTGTGTGGGTGGTGGATACAGGGATGCCGAACACGCTGGAGAGGAGCAGACAGAAGGCCCCTGCCAGGTCGGCAGAAAAGCCCTGGTAGCGCTCCAGCTTCACCATGTCCATGCCCACGGACTTGATGATCTTCTCTCCTCCCACGCTCGTCCCAAGCCCCATGACGATACTGCACAGGAGCATGAGCCACACCGGGATCTCCATGCCGCTGACCGAATTCTGGCCGTTGCAGAAGGCGATGCCAAGGAACAGCACGCCGATAAATTTCTGGCCGTCCTGAGCCCCGTGCATGAAGCTCATGGCGGCGGCGCCCACGATCTGGGCTCCCCCGAAGAACCGGTCCGCCCTGCGCCTCTCCATGTTCTGACAAAGGACCGTGATGGCCCGGCAGATGACCCAGCCGGTGATAAATCCGAGAGCCAGGCTCAGCACAAGGCCGTAGATGACCTTGACCCACTCCGCCCCGTTGATGCCGCCCACGCCGCCCTGGATGGCGATGGCGGCGCCGGATATGCCCGCAATGAGACTGTGGCTCTCACTGGTCGGAATGCCGAAGACCGAAGCGGCCACACTGTACACCACGATGGAAATGAGGGCCGCGCACAGGGCCACCAGAGCCTCCTGGGTATTGCTGCCGAAGTCCACCATGTTGCTTATGGTGGATGCCACGGAGCTGTTGATCTGGGTCATGACAAACACACCCAGAAAATTGAAGGCCGCACTCATCATGATAGCCGTGCGGGCCGGCAGACATCTCGTCGTCACGCAGGTGGCGATGGCGTTGGGCGCGTCCGTCCATCCGTTGACGAAGATCACTCCCAGCGTCAGGAGCAGCGTAATGACAAGGACCGGGCTGCCGGACATGGCATCCAGGAAATAACTTAACGAAACATCCATAAACCTTTTCCCTCCCGCCTGCTGTTTACAGGCTTTCCTCAAATGTATTGATATTGTCAGCCTTTCCGATGACTACGATGATGTCGCCGTCCTTAAGCTGGTAATCAGGCTGCACCTCTATGGTAGTCTCGCTGCCGCTCTCTATGGCAATGATGTTCAGGCCGTATTTCCGCCGGAGCTGGATCTGCTCCACGGTTTTTCCCACCATCCTCTCCGGGATGCGGATCTGTGTGATCTGCACGCTGTGGTCCAGGGGGATATAGTCCAGGAAATTCCCGGACAGAAGCCGGCGTCCCAGACGCAGTGCCATATCCCGCTCCGGGTAGACCACCTCGGCGCCCAGCTTTTTCAGCACAGCGCCCTGCTCCGGCGACAGCGCCTTGGCGATGACCCTGGGAACTCCTATCTCTATCACGCTCATGGTAGTCAGGACGCTGACATCCACCTTCTCGCCAATGCAGACGATGACCACGTCGCAGTTGTGGATACCCGCCTCCCTCAGCGCCTCCATGCTCAGGTCATTTGTCACAAAGGCATAGTCTGTATAATTTCGCATTTCCCGTATGGAGCTCTCCTCCCGGTCCATGACGATGACGTCATTGTCGGACTCTGCCAGCGTCACGGCAAGTGCCATGCCGAAGCGTCCCAGACCAATGACTCCGTATGTTAATTTCGATTTTTTCCTCATGATTTTTTCTCCTCTATCAGCCGATGGCAATATTCTCCTCTGAGTAGCGTATCTTCGGTTCCGGATGGCTGATCCAGATAGTGAGGAGCGTAAACGCTCCCAGTCTTCCGATAAACATGACAAAGATAATGACGATCTTGGCCGCCACACTTAAGCCAGGCGTGATGCCCGTGGAAAGTCCTACCGTTCCAAAAGCGGACACCACCTCAAAGAACACCTGTATAAACGTGCGGTCCGGCTCCAGCACACACAGAAGGAAGGTGGCCACGCACACCACCATCATGGACAGCACGGTGATCATGCTGGCTTTTGAAATATTCTGCCGGGAAATACTTCTCCGGAACGCGCAGACATTTTTCTTCACACATGCGCTCCTGGCCGCCTGGAACAGCACAAAAAAGGTGCTGGTCTTGATACCGCCTCCGGTGGATCCCGGCGAAGCGCCGATGAACATGAGCACGCACAGGACGAAAAGCCCGGCGTTCGTGAAATCTCCGATGGCATAGGTGGAAAATCCCGCCGTCCTGGCCGACACGCTCTGGAAAAACGCTCCCAGCCAGGAAATATCCTCCGTGGCCTTTAAAAGCAGCGTGCCCGCGATGATCAGCACAATGCTGGTGGAGATGACCACCTTGGAGTGGAAGGACAGCTTTTTAAAGCACCTTTTCTTTGCAATGTCCAGAATGACCAGAAAGCCCAGGCCGCCGAATATGATCAGCCCGGCCGTGGTCAGGTTCAGAAGGACGCTGTCCTGGTAAATGGTCAGGTTCCGAAGTCCTCCCAGGATGTCAAATCCCGAGTTGTTGAAAGCCGCGATGGAGTGGAAAATGCTGATCCCCACCGCGTGGAGCGGCTCATGGTCCCGGCTGAACACAGGGTAGCTTAAGATAGCCCCGGCCGCCTCAAAGAGAAGCGTCATCAGGAGGACAGACCGTATGAGGCGCACCATCCCCTTGTAACTGTCCACGTTCAGGGCTTCCTTCACGAGAAGCCTTGTCTTGATACTCACCCGCTTTCCTGCCGCCAGCATCAGTCCCACGCCCACCGAGGTCACTCCCAGGCCGCCGACCTGTATCAGCAGAGCCACCAGTCCCTGCCCGAAGGCCGTAAAATGGTCCGCCGTGTCGATGGCGATCAGCCCCGTCACACAGACAGCGCTTGTGGATGTAAATAGCGCGTCGATGAAGGACACATGCGCTCCGTCCTTCACAGATACAGGCAGACACAAAAGCACGGCCCCCAGAAGGATCACTGAGGCAAAGCCTATCGCTATCAGCCGCCCGGCAGGCTGTCTCTTAAAAAATCCGATAAGTGTTATTCTGCTTTTCATTTTTTACTCCTGTTTTCTGCAAGTGATGTCACATTGTCAGCAAAACAGCTTCTCTCTTTTTTCCATCTTTCTGATACAGGATAAATAGATCGCACAGAAACCGTGCAGGAAGATATGGGTCCGGTTTCAGGAGCACCGCCTTTTTCCTCATGCGGGCGCACAGGAACAAAGCTGCCAGAGCAGGACAGCACAGCCATGTCAGCCACTGCCCTCTGCCAGCGCCATGCTTTGTCCGCCCTGCCGCCGTACTTACCAGGGTTCCCCCCGTCTTATGGCTCGCGCTCTCGTCCAGACACACGTCATACAGGCTCATCCCGCAGGAGTTGTCTATATGACAGATACCGGCGTGTGTGCCGGTGGGCGGTACATCTGAAGCCTCTCCTCTTAGAAAAAGGCTGGAAGGCGCGGCCACACAGATGATGGCCATTGCTATAATCAACATGACTGTTCTGAATTTGCGGTGCATCTTTTACAGCCCTCTCTTACAAGAAATTTTACATTCATTTTACAGTAGCAAACAATATTTCTTATATCATTAATTGTCCCGGCTGTCAAGCACCAGAAAAGAGAAGCGGCCGGGCGCTGCTTTTCGCAGCATCCGACCGCTTCCCAAACAAAAATACATGCGGATGACAGGAATCGAACCTGCACACCGAAGTACCAGATCCTAAGTCTGGCGCGTCTGCCAGTTCCGCCACATCCGCAGGATGAAAAAACACGCAGCCTTTTTAGCTGCGTGTCAGTGAGCGTGCGGGGATTCGAACCCCGGACAACTTGATTAAAAGTCAAGTGCTCTACCACCTGAGCTACACGCCCATACATAAAACTGGGCTAGTTGGATTCGAACCAACGAATGCAGGAGTCAAAGTCCTGTGCCTTACCGCTTGGCGATAGCCCATTAAAAAGGGTGGGTAGTGGGACTCGAACCCACGATATCCAGAACCACAATCTGGCGC